>DAIQNO010000014.1:0-18028 GCA_036788355.1 Opitutales bacterium
AGCACCACCCCCAACACCGGCCGGTAAACCCGCCGGACGAAGCGTTCCAGACCATCGGCCACCCAGCGCTGGAAACGGCTAAAAGGATCCATTTTCGACCGATCCCGCCCCTGGCCAACCCGGCACAGCGACAGGTGGTAGGGCAACACGATCTTCGACTCGATCAAGGAAATCAGCAGCGTCGGAATCACCACCAGCGGGATGGCTTTCAGAAACTTCCCCTGAAAGCCCGGCAGATTCAGCAAGGGCAGGAAGGCGACCGCCGTCGTCAGAACCGAGAAGGTTACCGGCACGCTGACCAACTTGGTTCCGCGGATGGCCGACTCTACCCCCGGCCCGTTGGTCTGAAACTCCGTAAAAACGCTTTCTCCGACGACGATCGCGTCATCCACGACAATTCCGAGCACCAGAATGAAACCAAAGAGCGAGATGAGGTTCACCGAGACCCCGAGATGCGGCATCAAGGCGAAGGTGCCCAAGAACGAGATGGGGATGCCCAGGGTGACCCAGAAGGCCAGCGAGGGCCGCAGGAAAATCCCCAGCACGAAAAGCACGAGAAGGAAGCCGATGGCAGCGTTGCTGATCAGCATGTTCAGGCGGTCTTGCAGGTAAACCGTAATGTCTCGCCACGCTACCACCTCCAGACCCGGCGGCAGCCTGGCGTTGATGTCCTTCACGTAAGCCTTGACCCGCTTGGCGATGTTCAGCGGATTTTGGTTGCCGACCTCAAAAACCGTCATCCCCACCGTCGGCTTGCCATCCATCTCGACCACCAAAACGGCGTCTTCAAAGCCGTCGGTCACGATGGCTACATCGCCGATGGTCAGCACCGAGCCGTCTGGCCGCGTAATTACTGGGATCGGCAAGAAATCTTCTCGGGTGTAAGCTTGGCCCTGGGTTCTCAGCAAAATCTCGCCACCCCCGGTGCGCAACGTTCCGCCAGGCACGTCGATCGAGAATCGCTGTATGGCCTGCGCTACCTGTTCAAAGCGCAAGCCGAACTCCCGCAGCGCTTCCTCCGAGACCTCCACCGCAATTTCGTAGTTCCGCGCCGTTTCAATATCGACCTGGGTGATTCCTGGCAGCCCCAGCAGGTCGTTGCGGATCGATTCCGCCAGCTCCTTCAGGGTCCGCTCATCCGTTTCCCCGGTGACGTTGACGCCGATGACTTCCCGCCGGATCAGCAACTCCTGCACGATGGGGCGCTCCGTCTCGACTGGAAAGGTGGAGATCGCATCTACGCGACTGCGGATGTCGTCTTCTACCCGGCGGGGCTCATAGCCCAACTCGACCTCCGCCACGACCGATCCCAGTCCCTCGCGTGCCGTCGAAACGATCTCCTTAATGCCCTCGACATCCCGGATGGCCTCCTCGATCCGCTCGATCACTTGGGCTTCGACCTCCGCCGGGCTCGCGCCCCGGTAAGGCACGGTCACCGCGACCCGATCGAGGGAAAACTGCGGAAACAGCTCCACCTTGACGTTCATCAGGCCCGCGATACCCGCCGCGATGATCACAATCGCCACCAGATTAGCGGCTACCCCATTGCGTGCAAACCAAGCAATCATCGTTTTATTCAATTATCTGCGACCACTCCAACCCCGCCGCAAGCCCCGGTTACGAAAAGACGGCACCTGCCGAAAGAAAAGTCTGCCTCGTGCCTAAAAGGAATCCGTCGCCGGTTGTCTGATTTGGTGACAACCTATCGCCAATTCATCGGGCGGCACTCACCTCGGTTGTTGATAGCGCAGCTGGAGGTCGTCGATGGGCAACTCGATGAGCTGGGGGCTGCCCAGCAGTTCCAGCAGCAGCAAGACCCGTTCCTGGGCCGGTCGCAACTCCACGATGCTGCCGCGCGTCTGGGCAAAGATGCCCCGGACAATCCGCACTTCTTCCCCGACCTGCCAGGGCTCCACCTTCAGTTCCAGCACATCGGCGACGGTGAGGCTGCGGAGTTCTTCGATAATGCGCGGGTTGACCTCCTCAAAGCGGGTGCCACGGGCCAGAATATAGGCCACCCCTTTGGCAAAACGCACCGCCCGGTGCCGCGCTCCGGCATCAAAGCGGGCGAAAAGGTAGTTCGGAAACATCGGCTCCACCCGGGTCTGCTTGCCCGTGGCGGAATGGCGGGCATACTTTACCATCGGCAGAAAAACCTCTACGTCCGGCACCAGGGCCAACTGGCTGGCTGCGACCCGCTCGCGCTTCGGTTGGGCTCGCAGGCAATACCAGCGCAGCAGCTCCGGGTTACTTGGCGGGGTCGGCTCATCCATAACGCACGGGGCCCTCAAGCGAGCCTCCCTTTGAAAAAGCCGGACAACCCGGCCGACGGCAAGCCGCGATTGCCCCATTGTGACGCGTGGTCAGAACGGGAGCGTCGCCGCCCCGCTGATCGGCGGTCTGGGGGATCACTACCCAACAACACCGTTTCAGCGGGGGGCCTAGCAGAGGCCCTGGGCGGCCCGCAGGAGGGTCACGCTGGCCGTCAACGCAGTTTCCACGCGCAAGACCCGCACCCCGAGGTGGCAGAGTTGAAAGTGCGCCTCGCGCAGCACCTGGCGCTCCGTCGGCGACCAGCCGCGCTCGGCCCCGATGGCCAAAACGGCTCCGCGCAGCGGGTCGGCACGGTGTCGCGCGAAAGCCCAACTTCCGAGGCTACCGGCGGCCTCATAGACATCCAGGGCCAGGCGCGTCGGTGGTGGCAGCTCGGCGCGGTCAGTGATGTCGGGAAGCGCCGCCGACTGATCTGCGGTGATCGACGACAGGGCCGACACCGCCGACACCAAGTTCGGGTGAATGATGACCTCGGGAAGCTGCGTGTGGAAAGCCTGTTCCGCGCCCTCCACCAGGTGTCGCCGCCATTCCCCGGTTGTCCACAACTTACTCTGCGCGTAGGAAGTCTCGCCGCGCTCGGCCCCAAAAAAGACCAGGTGCCGGACTCCCTGGCAGGCAGCCTCGAAAAGTACCCGCCGAGCCGTCTGCGGGCGTGGCAGCCCCACCAACACCGTCGTCCCGCTTCCGGGTTTAATCCGCCCCCCAGGTTTCTCCAGGTCGTCCAACGCGGCAGCGGTGACGGGTGTATCCGGGTCAACTGCGGTTTCCCAGTCCGGCGTCAGACAGTAAACGTCACCCTCGGTGGTGACCGTGGCCAGCACCCTTGGCCCGTTGGCCACCCCGAGAAACAGTTTTCCGCCCGTTGCGACCTGCAGCACCTCCCGCAGGTGGTTCCAGCGAGGATGTCCCGGCGGGATCCGATACTCGGGAGCCGTCGTTTCAACAAGAAGGAGGTTCATCGGTCCGGGGAATCTGTCGCCGGTGGGTTCTCCGTGGCCACCTCATTTCCCGAGGAACTCAGGATCCTCGATAAAAATGGGCATCGACGGCCCGATGGTCACTTTTTCGTCGCCAACCGAGTGGGCGTTCCTAGTCTGCGGCGGATGTCCCTTGAACGTACTCTTGTTATTTTAAAGCCCGACGCGATGCAGAAGGCCCTCTATCCAGAGATCCTGGCCCGATTCACGCGGGTTGGCTTCCGGATGGTCGCAGCGAAGTTGATCCAGCTCGATGCCCGGATCCTGCGTGAGCACTACGCCCATATCGTCGAGCGTCCGTTCTACCCTGAGGTAGAACGTTACATGACGGAGTGCCCGGTGTTGCTGCTGGTGCTCGAAGGGCGGGGCATTGTCCAGCGGATGCGGGGGCTACTGGGGCCAACCGATTCCGCAGCGGCACCAGCTGGTACGATCCGGGGGGACATGGGGGTCGATAAATCGACCAACGTCGTCCACGCCTCAGACAGCCCGGAAGCAGCCGCCGTTGAAATTGCCCGCTTTTTCGCGCCAGGGGAGGTTTACTAGGTGGTGGGTAACGGTCGCGTCCACTGGTTGAGGGCCGAGCAGGGTCGGTATTACAGCGATTTCCGTAGGTGTCTCCCGTTGTCAGTTGACCGATCACCGCTGTTGAGCGTTGCTGCAGTATGAACGTGAAAGAAAACCCTTCGGTGAACTTTGATAAGCGGGCCGTGCCGGACGTGCGCGGCCACTTTGGGGCTTTCGGCGGCATGTATGTGCCGGAAACCCTGATGACCGCCCTGTTCGAACTATCAGCCGCCTACGAGGTCGCCAAAGCCGACCCTGCCTTCCAGCGGGAGCTAGATTTCTTTTGGGCGGAGTATGCCGGGCGTCCGACGGAGCTTTATTTCGCGGAGCGGCTCACTGAGCACTGCGGCGGTGCCAAGATTTACCTAAAGCGCGAGGATGGCCTGCACACCGGGGCTCACAAGATTAACCACTGCATCGGCCAGGCCCTGATCTGTCGGCGGATGGGTAAGAAGCGGGTCATTGCGGAGACGGGTGCGGGACAACACGGGACTGCCACCGCCGCCGTGGCGGCCCGCTTTGGCCTAAAATGCACCATCTACATGGGCGCAGTCGATATGGAGCGCCAGGCCCTCAACGTCTTCCGGATGCGCCTCCTCGGGGCGGAGGTGCGGGCGGTGGAGAGCGGGCAGCGGACGCTCAAAGATGCCGTCAACGAGGCAATGCGGGACTGGGTGACCAACGTCAACGACACGCACTACATCTTGGGCTCAGCCCTCGGAGCCCATCCTTACCCGATGATGGTGCGTGACTTCCAGAGCGTGGTCGGTCGGGAGGCCAAGCGGCAGATTCTGGAGCGTGAGGGGCGCCTGCCCGAGGAACTTTGCGCGTGCGTGGGCGGCGGGTGTAATTCTATCGGCCTGTTTTACGAGTTTCTCGACGAGCCAGGCGTCCGCTTGACCGGGGTCGAGGCCGGTGGGCGGGGGATCCTCCCTGGGGAACATGCCGCGCGTTTTGAGGGTGGTCGGCTGGGTATTTTACAGGGTTGTAAGACCTACGTGCTGCAGACCCCGGAAGGTCAGATTGACCGCACTCACAGCATTTCAGCCGGCTTAGATTACGCCGCGATTGGGCCAGAGCACGCTTATTACCACGATCTGGGGCGCATTCAATACGCCTACGCAACTGATACGGAGGTGTTGGAGGCGTTTCAGGTGCTGGCTCGCACGGAAGGGATCATTCCCGCCCTGGAATCGACCCACGCCGTAGCCTACGCGCTGAAGCGGGCACCGCAGATGGGGCGCAATGAGGTCTTGGTGGTCAATCTGTCGGGGCGCGGCGACAAAGACGTGCAGCAGGCCCAAGCCGCCATCAACGCTCTAGCGGCCCATCGACCGACCGCCGGTTGAGAGAGCTATCTACCGGCCTCGACTGTGGTTTCTGGGGGCTCCACCGGGGTCGGATTTCGGTGATGCGGCCTCCGGTAGGCGTTGACGGCAGACAGCCTCATGGCCACTATCCTTGTTGTGGCGTCGATCAACTGGAAAGCAGAAATCAGCAACCTCTCC
Source organism: Opitutales bacterium (assembly GCA_036788355.1). Taxonomy (GTDB): domain Bacteria; phylum Verrucomicrobiota; class Verrucomicrobiia; order Opitutales; family Cerasicoccaceae; genus DAIQNO01. The sequence goes on from DAIQNO010000014.1 coordinate 5,387, forward strand.
GATCAGGAGCTGGACGAGGTGGCGCTGTTGATCAGCATCCGCCGACGGCAGCGGTCGATGGCTCACCGCCTGGAGCTGACGCGGACGTTGGATGATCGAGATGACCGCAACTGGATGGAGCCGGAGGATGCCATCGATAATCTAGCGGTAGCGGGAGCCGAACCCGAAGACTTTAAGCAACTGGTGGCGTTTCTGGTGAGTCTTGGGGAGAATGAGAACCTCCGGGGCACTTTCGTCGAAAAGGACAACAAGGATCGTAATATCGAGGTCTCGGTGGTGGGGCGTTATGCGGTTTATTTTCACCTCGAAGCGGGCAGTGACGTGGTGCGCATCCTGCGAATTGTCCCGACCTGAAAGTCGCTGAAACAGGGGAGGTAGGATTACCCGGTAGCCAAAAAATTGCTCCGGCACGGTGGTTGCGTGGGGCTATTCAGTTGCCCCGAAGCCCGAGATAGGTTTTCCTAAAGGTAATGTCATCGCCGTCGTCAACTTTCCTTGCTAAGCTCACCGGTTCGGCAGTGATGAAAGAGGTTGGGGCAGGGCGGTTGTCGCCTTCAGGAGATGATAAGGCATCGCCAGTGGAAACGTCTCCGGAGGCGGGTGGGGTGCCCTCGGGGTCTGCGGTGGTCGAAGCCGAGCCGCCCTGCAATGAGGCTCACCATGCTTGGGTTGATGGCTACACGCCCCCTGTAGGCTTTTTTGATGAGCTGCGTTCTGCGCCGTTGGAGACGAAGCCACACTGGGAGACGCTGGTTTGCGGGCTGAAGCGGATTGGGCGGGAACATCTCGGTCGGCGGGTGGAGCAGCAACGGCGGATCATCCGGGATAATGGCATCACCTATAACGCGTATTCTGACCGGGAGCAGGGGGCGCGTCCCTGGTCGATGGATGTCATCCCTCTGTTGTTGGGTGAGAATGAGTGGCTTGATCTGGAGGTTGCCCTCGGGCAGCGCCTGCGGCTGCTGAACCTGGTGTTGCAGGATTGCTACGGGCGGCAGAAACTCTTGCGCGGTTCCTATCCGCCGGAACTGGTGTTGGGTAACCCGGCGTTTTTACGTTCCTGCCGCGGCCTGCTGAAGCCGAGGCAGCAGTTTCTGCACCTTTATTCTGCCGATCTGGCGAGGGCTCCCGACGGGTCGTGGTGGGTGCTGTCAGACCGGCTCGATGCGGCCAGCGGGTTGGGTTACGCCTTGGAGAACCGGTTTATTTCCAACCGCGTGTTGCCGGACATGCTTCAGCCGCTGAACGTCCGCCGCCTCCAGCCCCATATTCAGCACTATTGTGCGGCGATCGAGGCCCTGGCGCCTCGTCACCGGGATAACCCTTTAATTGTGCTGCTGACTCCAGGGCCGTTCAACGAGACCTATTTTGAGCAGTCTTTTTTGGCTCGGACGCTCGGCTATCCGCTGGTCGAGGGGGCCGATCTCGCGGTGCGGGATAATCGGGTTTATCTGAAGACCACCGACGGGATGCGGCAGGTCGATGTGATTCTGCGGCGACTGGATTCTGAGTTTTGCGATCCGCTCGAGTTCCGCGACGATTCCCTGCTCGGGGTGCCGGGCTTGATCAACGTGTTGCGGAGCGGGAATGTGGCGGTAACCAACGTGCCGGGGGTCGCGCTGCTGGAGACCCCGGCGTTGTCGGCATTTTTGCCTGGAATCTGCCAGAGTCTCCTGGGTGAAGAACTCCGGTTGCCTTCCGTCGCGACGTGGTGGTGTGGTCAGCCTAAGGAGCGCACCTACGTTTTAGCGAACTTGGGTAACTTAGTGCTGAAGCCGACTTTTCGGACTCGGGGCAACCACGAGGCGATTTTTGGGCCGCTGCTTTCGGGTGAAGAGTTGTCCGCGTTGCGGTGTCGGATTTTGGCGCAGCCGGAGGCCTGGTGCGGCCAGGAGATTGTGTCCCAGGCGACGGCCCCAGTTTTTGAAAATGGGGCCTTGCGCCCTCGGCACTTTCTGCTGCGGTGTTTTATGGCTTTGGGTGCCGATGGGCACGGTTACCTGATGCCCGGTGGGTTGGGTCGGGCGGTGCGGTCGTCACCGGTAAGCTGTCCGGAGCCTTCGGGTGAGAGTAAGGACGTCTGGGTGATCGGTCGTCGAGAGACGGCGGCGCCGGGCCCGCGGGAGTCTCTGGCACGTCCGGCGATCCGTCGCCCGAGTGAAAACTTGCCGAGTCGAGTGGCCGACAACCTTTTCTGGCTGGGGCGCTACGTGGAGCGGACCGAGGCCCAGGTGCGCGGGCTGTTAACCGTTCTGCGGGGTTTACAGGAGAGTACCAGCGACGAGGAGACCGCCGCGCTTCAGCCGTTTATTTCCGGACTGGTGCCCAATTTGGTGTTTTCGGAATTGATGGATGCAAGTTTCCCCCCGAAGACCGGGCCAAGCGCTGCTAAATCGCCGGGGGCTTCCGGGACGGTCACTGGGGCGACCGTTGCGGCGGTGGAAGCAAAGCGTGGGGGGACTGTGGGCCTCCCGAGCGCAGGAACGTCAGATCACGGGGGCGACGTGAGAGGGCCTCGGCACTTTGTGGAAGGGGTGATTGACCGTCTGGTATGGGATGCGGACTATCCCAACGGGTTGGTGGCCAATCTGGCTCACGTGAACCGCACGGCCTACACCGCGAGGGAGCGCATCAGCGGGAATACCACCCAGATCTTGCGCAACATCCCCGAGCGACAGGCGTTTTTCTTGCAGGGCACCCGGTTGTCTCCGGAAGAGGGGCTGGATACGGAGTTGCTGGGTCTGCTCGACTCGCTGGCGGCCTTTTCGGGGATGGTGGCGGAGAATATTACCCGGGGGCAGGATTGGTTTTTCCTCGATCTGGGTCGCCGGATTGAGCGTTCCCTGATCTTGATCGACGTGCTCGGTGACACCTTGGCCCATGGGCATCCATTGGAGGTGATGCTGCTGGCGCGTTTACTGGACTTTGCGGACAGCACCATGACCTACCGGCGACGCTACTTGACAGCTCTGTGGCCGAGGGCGGTCTGCGAGCTGCTGGTGCTGGATCCCTCCAACCCGCGGTCGTTGGCCTTCCAGGCGGATCGCATCACCGAGATGCTTTCTCGACTGCCGCATCATCGGGCCCTGGCGACGTTGCATCCGCTGGATCGGTCTGCTTTGGGCATTTCCAGCATGATTGCGTTGGCGGATTTCGACTCCTTGTTGGAGTCTAAGTCGGGTGGCTGCCGGGCGGGACTGCTGGCCTTTACAGGGGGGCTGAGCCAGCGATTCACGGATTTTTCCGACCAGCTCAGTGCCCAGTATTTTGCCGTTACCGCCGAGTAACGGCCAACGGGTGAGGGGGAAAGCCGTTGACCTTGGAGGCGGAGTGCTTCCACGATCGCCGGGTATGGGAACGGAGCCGGTAGCGGCGACAGATTTAGTCGGTGCGGTGGAGGCAGTCGTCGCGGCCAGCGGCCAGCGGCCCTCCTGGGATGCCTACTTCATGGCCACGGCGGCGCTGTTGGCGTCGCGTTCGCCCTGTGAGCGGCTCCATGTTGGTTGCGTGCTGGTGTCCGGGGGCATCCATCCCAACCGGATCATTGCGGCGGGCTACAATGGCTTTCTGCCGGGCTTAGCCCACGTTTCGAGGCTGCGAGACGACCATGAGCAGGCAACGGTTCACGCGGAGCAGAATGCCATCGCCGATGCGGCCCGGCGCGGCGTCTCCCTGCAAGGGGCGACGGCCTACATCACGCACTTTCCTTGCATCAACTGCGCGAAGTTGCTGATCGCGTCGGGGATTGCGACGATCCGCTACCGCCACGATTATCGCAATGACGAGATCGCCCGCGACCTGATCGAAGAGGCGGGCATCCAACTTGCACAGTTGATGTAGGTCGGATTGAATAGAGCCATGGAGAACCCCGCCGCCGCGTTCACCCCGCCCCTGCACCTCGGTTGCCTGTTGGTGGCCCACCCGGCCCTGCGCGACCCCAACTTCCATCGCACGGTGGTGCTGATTACCGCGTATGAGCCGTCGGTGGGGGCGATGGGCCTGATCCTCAATCGCCCGCTGCAACGCCCCTTGTGCGAGGAAGCCAGCCAATTCTACGGAACGCCGTTGGCCGGGGTGCCGCTCTTTGAAGGGGGGCCGGTGCATCGCGATGAGGTTCTGCTGGCGGCGTGGCGGCAGACGACCGATCCGCAGACCTTCCAGCTTTACCTCGGCATCTCGGAGGACAAGGCGGTGGCCTTGCTGCATGGCGATCCGTCGATCCGAGTGCGGGCTTTTTGCGGCTATTCCGGCTGGGAGCGCCAGCAACTGGAGGGTGAGTTTAGCGACCACGCCTGGTTGCCGGGTAATGCCGCCGCCCATAACCTCAACGAGTCGGAGGGCCCGTCCTTCTGGCGAAAGCTGGTGCTGGAGCTGCGCCCGGAGTTGCTGTTTTTTGAAAATATGCCCGAGGATCCGTCACGCAATTGAAGCGAGGCCGTCCGGGGACTGGGATGGCCGTTGGCACCCCTGGGAGAGTCTGTTGTGAAACTGGAGGGGGCGGGGGAGCAAAGTCTGCAGGTGGTGCGAAAGGAGTCGGTTTAGTGCCTCTACTGGATGAATGGAAGTGCGATGGGAAGATCGGGGAACTAGGTTGCTGACGATGATGAAAACAGAGGGAGCATGGCCGCGGTCGGACGCGGCTTGGTTGAAGGCGATGAAGGCCCGGCGGGAGCGCGTGGCCATGCTGACGGCCTACGACGCCCCGACCGCTGTCCTCCAGGCCGACCTGGGGGTCGAGGTGATCTTGGTTGGGGATAGCGTTGCGACGACTTTGCTGGGCTACCACAGCACCTCGGAGTTGACCTTGGCAGAGAGCCTGCACCACCTCGGGGCCGTGGTGCGCGGCCTTAATGCACGGGAAGCGGGGGCACTTCCGGCGTGTGGCCCCAAAGATAGCCAGGATCACCCGGAGCGGTTGGCGCGCCGCCCTTACGTCCTCGGCGACCTGCCTTGGGTGGCGAGTCAGGACGCCGTGGGCGTCGCTGAGGGTGCGGCGGCGATGGCCGCCCAGGGGGCCGACGGGGTGAAGTTCGAGGGGCCTCATCCGGACTGGGTGCCCCTTTTCCGGGCGGCGGGGGTGGATGCTTGGGGCCACCTTGGTTACACCCCGCAGACGATGGCCAAGCCGACGCTCCAGGGGCGTGATGCGGCTTCGGCAGAGCGGTTGCGCCGGGATGCCCACGCCTTGGCGGAGGCCGGAGTGGTGGGATTGATCCTGGAGTTGGTGCCCGCGGCTCTGGCGGGCCAAGTCAGCAAGGATCTCGACATTCCGGTGATCGGCATCGGTGCCGGGGAGGAAACGGACGGCCAGGTGCAGGTGTGGCCGGATTTGGTTGGTTTGACCCCCGTGACTTTCCGTCATGCGTGGCGCTATGGCGAAGCCTACCTCGCTGCAAAAGTGGCCATCGGGGAGTTCCTGTTCCGCGTCAGGGGCAGGCCACCGGCCGACTGAGTGCTTTTTTTTCGGCGGTGGTTGACGACGGTGGTCGCCGCGGTGGGCTAGACCGGTTGTCGTTGATGGGTCTTAACCCTGGGGGAAAATCTGATCGATTTTACCGCGATTGGGTTGCCGAGCGGCACGGTGGGTGCATAATCAAACTAACTAGGGAAGTTATGGGATCAGCACAAAAAATCAATGTAGCGGTTGTCGGAAGCGGCTTAGCGGGGCTTTCGGCGGCCTGCGTTTTGGCCGCTCGCGGTGCGGCGGTGACGGTTTTTGAAAAGAATCCTTGGTTGGGCGGGAAAGCGGCGTTGTATGAGCGCGACGGTTTCCGGTTCGATATGGGGCCGACCATCCTGACCATGCCGTCGGTCTTGCGGCGGATTTTCGCGGAGGCGGGTCGGCAGCTCGACGACTACCTCGATATGCGCCGCCTCGACCCCCAGTGGCGTTGTTTTTACACCGACGGTTCAGTATTGGACTTGTGCGATAGCGAGACCCAGACGGCGGCCAACTTGCGCGGGATTGGGGTCGCTCCAGATTGTGTCGAGGGCTACAGCCAATTCCTGCGTTACGCCAACCGCCTCGAGACCATCTCGGAAAAGTTTTTTTTCTGGAAGCCGGTCGGTTCAGTGTGGGACACCCTTAATTTTAAGGGGCTAGGGGATGCCAACGTGCTGAACGATCTGCTGGCGATGCGGATGGGTAGCACAGTCGCGAAAACGATCCGCAGTTACGTCCACGATGAGCGGGCGGCGCAGATGCTCGACCATTTCACGCAATACGTTGGGTCGTCGCCTTTTGCGTCACCCGCGATCCTCTGCGGGATTGCGTCCATGCAGACCAACGAGGGTATCTGGTATCCGATGGGCGGCACGCGGGCGGTGCCAGAGGCACTGGTAAAGCTTGGGAAGGAACTTGGGGTCACCTATCGGGTGAACAGCGACGTTGCAGCGATCCGCGATGAGAACGGCGAGGCCAAGGGAATCAACCTTGCTGATGGCTCAGTGCTGAACTTTGACGTGGTGGTGTCGAACTGCGACGCGGTGCGCACCCACACGGAGCTGCTGGACGGAGGTTCCCGGAACCCTGGCTGGACGAAGAAGTTCGATCCGGCCTGCTCGGGCGTGGTGCTTTACCTCGGTCTCAAAGAGCGCTATGAGCACCTAGGGCATCACAATTTTGTTTTTTCCGAGAGTCCCGAAGAGGAGTTTGCGGCCATCTACGATCGCGGAGAGCCAGCCGATGACCTGACGGCCTACGTGGCGGCACCGGCGATGACGGAGCCGGGCGTGGCGCCCGCCGGTGGCGAGGCGCTTTACGTGTTGGTTCACGCGCCCTACCTGCGCCCCCACCATGATTGGAAGAAACTCTTCCCGGCCTACCGGCAGAAGATTCTCGAGAAGCTGAAAACCACTGCGGGCCTAAGCGACATCGAAGATCGGATCCAGTGCGAGTATCATCTGACGCCGCAGACCATCCATGAGCGCTACCGGGTCTTGAATGGTGCCATCTACGGCCTCGCGAGCCATGGACGGTTTTTCGGTGCTTTCAAGCCGAGTAACCGTAGTTCTGACGTGCGGGGACTTTATCTGGCGGGAGGTGCTGCCCATCCTGGCCCGGGGATGCCGATGGTCTTGATGTCGGGATGGATTGCTGCCGATGCGGTTTCCCAAGATTTTGACTTGGCGGCCAAGTCTGCCTAAGTTACTCGGTGAATCCGCAGCAACGGTTAGACTCCAGTTCGCTTGATTCTGAGTGAGTGCCCCTGCGCCAGTGCTGCCGGTTCCGAGCCGGATCTTGCTGAGAGTTTTCGGACGATATGTGGCCTGGATGCTGCGGTCGGACTTCCACGCGGTGAGGCTTTCCGGAGCCGGGCAGCTTGCCAAGGCAGAGGGCCGTTCCCTGGTAGTTTTCTGTAACCACCCCTCGTGGTGGGACCCGTTGGTCTGTCTGCGGCTTCACCAGTGCCTGCTGACGAGACGGGAGGCCTACGCGCCGATCGAGGCGCGGGCCCTGGAGCGCTATGGCTTCTTCAAGTGGCTGGGTTTTTTCGGAACGGAGCCAGGGATTAAGGGTGCCCGACGATTTCAAGGGGCCGCGCAGGCGGTCTTGGCCCGCCGGGGTGAGGCGGCGCTGTGGCTGACGCCCGAGGGGGCGATGCGCGACGTGAGGACTCGCCCGGTGACTTTTGCACCGGGCTTAGCTCACCTCGCAAGACGGCACCCGGAGGCGGTTTTCGTGCCTCTGGCCCTGGAATACAGTTTCGGTTATGAGAAGCGTCCGGAGGTGCTGGCGCGTTTTGGCGTGCCGATGTTGGGTGCCGATCTGGGTGGTCAGCCGGTGGCCGAGATCAACCTGCGCCTGGTTGCGGGTTTAACGCAGGCGATGGAGGCCAACGCGGCGGCGGTGCAGCATCGGGCCTGGCAGGAATACACTGCGTTGCAGGTCGGTTCAGCGGGAACGGATGGTTTTTATGACCTGTGGAAGCGATTCCGCGCCGTGCTGTCCGGTCAGCGCTATCGACCAGAGCATCGCTCGGTGGTCAGAAACACTGAGGGCTAGTTGAGCTGCCCGCTGGGAGATCTCATCGCGCCATCGATGGAGACTTGAAAGAAAAATCCGCTGCATCGGTGAGCATTTTGGTCATATTTGGGTAAGTTATCGCCGAGATGAGTGATCAAGACTGGGGGCAAGTGTGGGGTGTTTTGAGCTGGGTCTGTGCGGCCCTGGCGTTACTGCCGGCAGGAATGGCGGTCGCCAACGCCTGGTTTTTTCGGCGGGCAGAGCGACCGGCGTCCCAGGGGCATCAGGGGGCTCCGGAGGTGACGGTCTGCATCCCGGCACGTAACGAAGCAGAGAGAATCGGGCCGACCCTCGGTGACTTGCAAGCGCAGACGGGGGTGAACCTGACCGTGCTGGTGGGTGACGACCACAGCACCGATGGAACCGCCGAACTGGTGCAGCGGTTGGGGCAAGACGATCCACGTTTTCGGGTCATCCCGGTGCCGAGTTTACCGTCGGGTTGGTCAGGGAAACAGCACGCCTGCTACCACCTGGCAGGGCTCGTCGAGAGTCCGTGGGTGGTGTTTCTCGACGCGGATGTGCGCCTTGGGCCGACAGCCCTGGCCCGACTGGTGGCGACGGCTGAGAAGCGTGGAGTCGATCTGTTGAGCGCGTTTCCGCGGCAACAGACCGGAACTGTGGGCGAGGCCCTGCTGATTCCGTTCATTCAATTTATTCTGATGGGCTTTTTACCGTTTTTCCTGGCCCGGGTGAGTAACCGGCCCTCCCTGGCGGCAGGGTGTGGCCAGCTATTCTTGTCGCGGACGGAAGCCTATCGTCAGGTGGGCGGACACGCGGGGATTCGGCAGAGTCTCCATGACGGCCTCCACTTGCCCAGGGCATTTCGCGGGGCAGGCTTCAGAACTCTGGCGATGGACGGTTCCGACGTGGCTACCTGCCGGATGTATAGCGGGTGGCGGGAAACCTGGCAGGGCCTGAGCAAGAATGCCGTTGACGGGATGGCGGCCCCAGCGAGTATCGGGCCGTTCACGGTGCTGCTGGGCCTCGGCCAGGTGCTTCCTGGCGTGGTGTTGCTGGCCGGCTTGCTGCTTGGGCAGCCGCCTGGTCTGGGCTGGTTCGTTGCTTGGGGGGTCTCGCTGGCCAATCACCTTACCTTGGCGGTGCGGTTCCGGCAATCCTTGCTGGGTGCGGTCTTGCATCCGCTGGGAATGGCCCTTTTACTCCTTCTCCAATGGACGGCACTGATCAACTTTTGGCGCGGCCAGCCGACGACGCCATGGCGTGGTCGCAGCTATCCGACGGCCAAGGTGCCCAAGCTGCCGTAGAGGTGCTGCGGGCCTCTGAGGTAGCCGATCGCGGCTTACAATCTAGGGCTGGGGAGCAGCAGTCGGGCCAGCTAGTCGGTGAGCGTCAACCCCGAAAAGGCCCGTTGCGGCACGCAATCTTGGGGCTGCTGGCGTTGTCGTGGGTGGGGTTTCCAAGTTCTTTGTTGGCGGAATCTCTGCACCTGAGGCTCGATAATGTGCAGACCAGCGCAGGGGAGGTGCTGGTGTTGGTCAGCCAAGATAAGGCGGGGTTTACAGACCACACTAAAGCCTTTCACCAGGTGATGGTTCCGATGGCTACCGCCCAAGTTGACGGGATTCGCATCGCTCTGCCGCCCGGAAAATACAGCATTTCGGTCTTGCACGACCTCAACGGCAACCAGCGTCTGGATAAGGGATTTCTCGGGATGCCCAAGGAGCCTTTCGGCTTTTCTAACAACCCGAAGATCCATTTCGGGCCGCCCAAGTTTGAGGATTGCCTCTTCGAAATGCCCGAGACGCCCCTGGAAATGACTATCCGATTGGCCAGTTGAGGTTGCTGGCGGCACTCAGCGCGATGGTAAAGGTCAAGATTTTACCAAGGACTCAATCGCTGCAATGTTGCGTTCAATGGCGGCCCGGTAGGGATTTTCGCCGGTGATGGGGTCGGCGAGGAATCGCCAAGTGCCGCCGCAATCACTTTCCATCCGGGGGATGACGAATCGCTGCCAGAAACCCGGCGTTTTCCGCAGGAGATCCTCGTAGCTAATGAAGGGACGGTCGGAGGGTGCCAAGCCCTGGAAGTCGTAGCTTTCGACGAACTCGCGGTAGAGGGTCGGCAATTTTCCGACGTAGCCGGGATCGCTCATCTGGCCGACAAAGTCCGCCGTGCAGACCATCTGACCGAGGAGCTTTTCGCACGGCGTCTGGAAGGGGATTTCGGAGAGGCGACTGCGGGGGCCGGTACAGCGGATGAGGTGCTCTACGGCAAGGATGTCCTGGCGTGCCCAACCTCGTTTCGTGAGGTAGTCGCGGGCGTGCTCGCAGCTCCGCTGCTCGTGGACGTGGGTGTATTTCGCGCCAGTTCCCTGGTTGTCACCTTCGCGCTTGAGGTAGCCGAGGTCGTGCAGGACGATGGCCAGGAGTCCGATGCTAAAGTCTTCAGGGCCTAGTGGGCCCCCTTCAGGGTGATCGGCGTATCCCTCCATGAGGTCGATCATGCAGAGGGTTGCCTGGAGGGTGTGTTCCAGGTCGTGGTAGGCGGTATCCATGGCTTGAAACCCAGGATATTGGCCGGAAAACATCGCCTCCAGGTTGGCGAAGCGTCGCTCGATGAAGGTGCTATCTTGGCCGGGGTAGCGGGCTTCGAAGACGCCCTGGATCCAGTGGCCTAGCTCGACTGCCGACAATTGTCGCTCGCCAGTCATGCCCCAGTAAAATGCCTTCGACCAACTCGCCACCGTTGGCGACGGTAACGGGTTACGGATCACGTGGGAAGCCCATTTTCGGCACTGAGGAGGCCCGTTGGCCTGATTAGAACTGCGGGGGGAGGCTGCGGTATGTAGCGGTCGGCGGGGACGCCCCTGGGAACGCCGACGTCCTCGTCGGCATCTCCTGTCTGAACTGGCCGGCGGGGACGCCGGCGCTCCAAGCAAGAGTGCAAGCTTGGGCCAAGCACGCCCTGTCCCGGTTTTTCTGCCCTGGGGAGGTTTTCCGGTTGCCAGCCGCAGCAGCGAGAAGACAGTGGTTGAAGGATGGGAGCAGCGTATCAGGTCATCGCTCGGCGGTGGCGTCCGCGGCAGTTCGATGAACTGGTGGGCCAGGAGCACATTGTGCGGACGCTGTCCAATGCCATCGAGAGCGGACGCATCGCGCACGCTTACCTTTTTGTCGGGCCTCGGGGCACCGGCAAGACCACCACGGCGCGGATTTTCGCCAAGGCACTGAATGCGGAGGGCGGTCCGCAGGTGCGGCCCGATGATTCCACGGCCATCTCCCAAGCGATCTTAAACGGCTCCTGCATGGACGTGATTGAGATCGACGGGGCGTCCAATAATTCCGTGGACGACATCCGCAGCCTCCGCGAAGAGTGCCAGTATGCACCCACGCAGGGCAGCTTTAAGGTGTATATCATCGACGAGGTTCACATGCTGAGCACGCAGGCCTGGAATGCCTTGCTGAAAACCCTCGAGGAGCCGCCCGCCCACGTGAAGTTTATCTTTGCAACGACCGAGGCGCAGAAGGTTCTGGCGACCGTAGTGTCACGCTGTCAGCGTTTTGAATTTCGACCGATCCCGGATGAGAAAATTATCGCCAGGCTGCGTCAGATCATCGAGGCCGAGGCGGTATCGGTCGATGATGCAGCGTTGCGGGTGGTCGCGCGGATGGCCGATGGGGGGATGCGGGATGCCCAATCCATCCTCGACCAGTTGATTTCGTTTTGTGGCCACAAGATTACCGAGGCCGACGTGCTCGACGTCTATGGGTTGGCTTCTGAGAGCCAACTGGAGGCACTGGCCCGAAACCTCGCGGCGGGGGACTACCCGAGCCTGTTTCATGCCATTGACGAGTTGAGTTCTCAAGGGCGCGACCTTTACCGCGTTCTGGAGGATCTTCAGCGACGACTGCGCGAGGCCCTTCTTACCTCCTTGAAGACGGGTGGCAGCACCGACAGCCTCGGGCCGACCCTGCGGGCCGAGTCTCTGACGCGGATGCTAGACGCGCTCCAGTCGGCCCACGACCAAGTCCGCAGCGGGCTTTCCCAGCGAGTAGGCTTTGAGGTCGCGCTGTTGAAGGCAATCGACCAATCTCGAACTCGCGCTATTGATACGGTGCTGAGTGAGCTGACCCGCCTGGCCCAGGCACTCCCCGGCGGAGTGCCGGTGGAAAAAAAAATCTGACGCTCGGCTGGTCGCCAAAGATTGGGTTCCGCAGCCGCAAGTAGCACCAAACCGCGCCCCGACGGTGCCGGCTCTGGTGATCCAGGAAGGGGATGGCACCTATGGCCAGGAAGCCGAGCTTGACCCCTCTGAGCTGCCAAGCTGGGATTCTCTGCCGACGGTTCCGGAGTCCGCAGGAATCCGAGTCGAGGGACCGCCCACGGTCGCGGTAGTGGCCGAAAACCAGCCGTCGTCGCCGAGTGAGGACTTCATTGAGGTAAGCCGAAGCAGTCGTCCCGAGGACCCGCCTGAAGAGTCTGCGGGCATTTTGGAGGCGGTGCGGGGGCAACCGCAGAAGCGGTCAGGGAAGGCCGATGGGGCTTTATCGGCTGGCGGGGCCTCTCGGGGCGCGGTGAGGGGGGCGGGGGATTCAGGGTCGGGCCTTCCCGCTGCCGTCGAGCAGACCTTTATCAACCTGCTCGGGGCCCGGTTT
>DAIQNO010000015.1:0-17920 GCA_036788355.1 Opitutales bacterium
CCCCGTTGGGGCTGGGATTCAGCGGCGGACTTAGCTCGCAGGACACTAGACACGTATAGCAATCGGAAACCGAACTCGTGTTGATCGTTTTTTGGCGATTCGGCAAAACTTTGTCCCAAGAAAGCACTTTTGGGTGGTGCCCCCCCCTCAGGTGCGATCGCCGGTTGCGTGTGGCTTGGGGAGGTTGGTAGGGTTGGGGGTGATGAGTCAGTTTTCTTCCAGGGTGGGTGCTGCTGGGGCGACGGAGATCCCGCGGGCTGAGGGGGCGGCGACGCTCAACCCGCGGGCTGAGGCCCCTGCGGCGGCGGCGTTGAACCCCTGGGCCCAGGGGGCGGCTGGCCTTGCGGCGTTTCCGTGGGGTGGAGCCTCGGCTGGGGCGGGGTTGGGTTGGCTGGAGCTGGTGAAGAAATACGACCGAGCGGGGCCTCGCTACACGTCGTATCCGCCGGCCAACCACTTTCACGCGGGCGTTTCGGCGGAGGCCCTGGTGGCGGCTTCAGCAGCGGAAACGGGGCCGCTGTCGCTCTATCTGCACCTGCCGTTTTGTGAGTCGCTGTGCTGGTTCTGCGGTTGCCACACCATCACCACCCGCGACCGCACGCGGGCGGACGACTACCTGGATCTGCTGGAGTGCGAGGTGGCGCAGTGGGCGCGGCGCCTGCAGCCGGGTCGCGAGGTGGTGCAGCTGCACCTCGGCGGCGGCACGCCGAACTTTCTGACGCCGGAGCAGCTCGACCGCCTGGGCCGGCTGTTGAAAGCCCATTTTCGCCTGGCGCCGGATGCCGAGGTCAGTGCCGAGCTCGACCCGCGCACGCTCAGCGCGGAGCAACTGGAGCCCCTGCGATCCCTGGGGCTGAACCGGGCCAGTTTTGGCGTGCAGGACCTTGACCCGGCGGTGCAGGCGGCCATCCACCGCACCCAACCAGCGGCCCTCAACGCGCAGGCGATGGCCTGGCTGCGGGCGGCGGGCGTGGGCTCGGTCAATATCGACCTGATCTACGGCCTGCCATTGCAGACGCCAGAGTCTTTCCGCGAAACGGTGCGGGCGGTGGTCGCCCTCCAACCGGATCGGTTGGCGGTGTTCAATTACGCGCACGTGCCCTGGATGAAGCCCGCGCAACGCCTGCTGGAGCGGCACCCGATGCCCCAGGGCGACGCAAAGCTGGCCCTGTTGGCGGCGTTGGTCGAAGAGTTGACCCGCGCCGGCTACTGCTACGTCGGGATGGATCACTTTGCCCGCCCCACCGACGAGCTGGTGCTGGCCCAAGCCGCCGGCACCTTGCAGCGAAACTTCCAGGGCTACAGCACGCGGGCCGGGGCAGAAATCCTGGGCCTGGGGGTGTCTTCGATCAGCCAGACCACCGACACCTATCGCCAGAACCAGAAAGACCTAGCGACCTACGGCCAGGCCCTTCGCGATGGCCGCCTGCCGGTGGCCCGCGGCTACCACCTCAGCCGGGAGGACCGGCTGCGGCGCCACGTTATCATGGAGCTGATGTGCAACCTTCACCTCGACCTCGGCCAACTCTCCGCCGATTGGTCGATCGACGCGGCCACCCACTTTGCCCCGGAACTGGCCCGGCTGCGCCCGATGGCCGACGACGGCCTCGTCGAACTCCGCTCCGACCACCTCCGCGTCACGCCGCTCGGTCGCTGGTTCCTCCGCAACCTCGCGATGACCTTCGATGCCTACCTCCCGCCGGAAGGCTCCGAACCAGGCACCGATGGCTCCTCGGCCACGCGATACTCACGCACGATTTAACGGATCGGGAGGCCCCTTTCCCGGAAATCGCGCTCACCAGTCGCGATCCTGGTCATCGAGCACCAGCGTCACCGGCCCGTCCAGGCAAGCCCGGATCTGCATCTCGGCCCCGAAGACCCCGGTGGGCACGATTTTGAGCAGCCGCACCTGGAGATCACGGTGAAAGGCTTCAAAGACCGCCCGCGCCCTCTCCGGTGGGGCAGCCTGGTTGAACGAAGGGCGGGTGCCGCGGGCAACATTTCCGAAGAGGGTAAACTGGCTGACCAGCAGCACCGCAGCCCCGCAATCCTCCAAAGATCGGTTCATCTTACCCTCCTCATCCGGAAAGACCCGGAGCTTGGCCAGCTTCTGGATCAACCAGTCCTGGCCACCCTCCACGTCCTCACGGTGAACCCCCACCAAAACCAGCAACCCCTCGTCGATGGCCCCGACGACCTCCCCCTCCACCCGAACCGAAGCCTCACTCACCCGTTGTAAAGCCAACCGCATAATCCAGTCGAACATAGGCACTTAACTTCAGAACTCCAAGTAAGATAAATTACGCCTTCTCTTTGATTGACCGAACTTAAAAAAAATACCTATTCTCACGCATCGAACCCACCCACCTTATGCGAATCGCCATCACCGTGACTGCACTAGGGCTCCTGGCCCTCGGCGGAGCTTGCAGCCATCTTGAACGCGAAATCGCGATCGAGGGCGAGCTAAAGCCTTATAAAGCGGCCACTTGGTCCGGTAAAATGAGCCGTGGGGAATACATCGTTTGGGAGCAGCGCATCCGCGAAAGCTACACCAAGGATTTTCGCGAGACTTATTACCTCCCATCGCCTTTTGACAGTTTCCCCAAGAGCACCCGCCAGGTGAAGTGGTTTTACAACTGGCCCGTTGGCGACCTCTACACCACGCCTTCCGGCCCCGAGAACCGCCCCACGCCGCCGCTGTGGTATGGGGCTCCGGCTGGCTCCGGCCAACCCGCCAGCGCCATCCGGCCACCCCTCGCACCGACCCCCGGTGACACCATCTACCGCCCGAGCCCCGTCCGCCCCCCGCTCTTGCCAACCTGGTATCAAGACGGTGCCCCGGAGAGCAGCCCCCGGCCCATTCCCGTCCGCCAGAACATGACCTCTCCGGGAGACGGCACCCTGTATCGCCCCAGCCCAAATCGCCCAATCATTGAACCACCGTGGTATCAGGGCACCACCTCCGGTCGGCCAGTGGGTTCCCCCGCCGCTGTGCCCCCAGGGGCATCGGCAACCCCTGCCGCCACCGTCAGACCGACGCCCATCCTGACCCCAGTGGCCACCGCCACCGCCGATTTTGAGCATCCTGACTACCGAGACCCGATCACGGGTCAGCCTCTCACCGAAGAGCAAAAACGCCGCCTCCGCCAACGTGGAGAAACCACCTACGACGCGGAGGGGATCGCCGATGTTCACGTTTACGACCAATCTACAGGAAACCCCTGAAGTTCAGACACTTAATCGGATAAAGTTTGCGACAACTCCGATTTTTAGTTTACAGCTTTAGGTAGATGAGATTCCCTAACTTTTGGGGTCAACGGTTGGCCTCACCTACCGCCCCATCTCAATGATCGCCCAGGTCGCATTTCTAGAATCTTCGCAAGGTCAACTGATCCTCATCGGGGCCCTGGTCACCCTCCTGATTGCCCTCGGAGTCACGGCCACGGTGCTGATCCTGAAAGCCGGTGCCGCCAAGAAACTGGCCGCTCAACTCGCCGCCGAGCAGGCCGCCCTGAAAACCGCCCAGGACGAGCTACGGGCCAACAAAGAACAGGCCCAGCGGGCTGTCGCCGTGGCCGAGGCCGCCAGCAACGCCAAGGGCACCTTCCTGGCCACCATGAGCCACGAAGTGCGGACACCACTCAACTGCATTCTCGGACTCTCCGAAGTCCTCATGGCGACGGAGCCCACCGCCGAGCAGCGGGAGCACCTCGACACCATCCGCAGCTCCGTCAACGCCCTCCTCGCCATCATCGGCAACGTCCTCGACTACTCCAAGATCGAAGCTGGTCGCCTCGAACTGCACCCCGAGCGCTTTAGCCTCAACGACGCCGTCGATGACATCTACAAGCTCTTCAAGGTGCAAGCGGACCGCAAAAACATCGGCTTTACCTGTGAAGTGGAGCCAGATTCCCCCTTCCAGATCAACGGCGACAAGAATCACCTTCGCCAGGTGCTGATCAACCTCATCGGCAACGCCATGAAGTTCACCGAGGAAGGCTCCGTCAAGCTGGTCGTCACCCGCGAGCGCATCCCCCCCGAAGAAACCCCCACCCCCGGCAA
This sequence comes from Opitutales bacterium, assembly GCA_036788355.1. Taxonomy (GTDB): domain Bacteria; phylum Verrucomicrobiota; class Verrucomicrobiia; order Opitutales; family Cerasicoccaceae; genus DAIQNO01. Next base: position 4,063 of record DAIQNO010000015.1, read on the forward strand.
AGTCTTCTACCACGTCGTCTTCAAAATCTACGACACCGGCATCGGCATCCCCGACGACAAAAAGGGCGACCTCTTCAAGCCCTTCCACCAACTCGTCGAATCCAGCACCCGGAAATACGAGGGCACCGGCCTCGGCCTCGCCATCTGCCAACGCATCGTCGAGGAAGGCATGAACGGCGAAATCATCGTCCGCGACAACGAGCCCCGCGGCACCGTCTTTGAAGTCCACCTCGCCCTCGAAGGCTTCCCCGTCAAAAAGCCCACCAGCCCCAAAAAACGCCTCGGCACCGAATCCGGCCTCTACCAGCACGCCCTCGGCACCAGCTTCTACTCCCACCGCATCCTCGTCGCTGACGACAACAACCTGAACTGCCGGGTGATGAAGGCCATGCTGGAAAAAATGGGCCACAAAGCCGACTTCGTAAACAACGGCTTCGAAGCCGTCCTCTACCTCCGCCGCAACGAAGTCGATCTGGTCTTCATGGACATCATGATGCCCGTGATGGACGGCCTCGAAGCGACCCGCAAAATCCGCGACGGTGACGCCGGCGAACCCTCCAAAAACGTCCCCATCGTCGCCCTCACCGCCTTTGCACTGACCTCCGACAAAGAGCGCTTCCTATCCAGCGGCATGGACTACTACCTCTCCAAGCCCGTCGAGCCCGACCTCCTCCGCGAAGTCCTCACCAAACTCGCCCGCGAAAAAAACAAACCGACCAACTGAGCCCAGGCCAGTCGCCGGTCGGCAAGGCAAGCAAGGGTTCTCGATTTATCGCTTGACGCATTTCACTTTTAGATGAAATGTCGGTCAAGACCATCAAGGTAAGATCTGGAGAAAAGGTTTCAATTCGGGCCATCGCTTACCCGGCATCCACCGGAGAACGAGACCATTGCCCCGTTTTAGCTTTTTTTCAGGAACAAAAACGCCGATGCCCCGGCGAGCTCACAAAACTCGACGCCCTTCTTAGCCGCACTGCTCAGCACGGGCCACCTCTTGATGATAAAAAACTGAAGTATTTAACCGGGACGGACGGTCTCATGGAATTCAAAACGCCGGGATGTCTGCGCTTATTTTGCTTTTGGGATGCCGACCAGCTCATCATCTGCAACCCACGGCACCGTCAAGAAAACCAACAAAACGGCCAAGGCCGACCTCGAAAAAGCCAGCCGCATGAAGGCTGAATATTTTGAAGCGAAACGAAAAAATACTTTGAGTCATGTCTAAGACGAATAACTGCTCCATCCCCCTCGATGAACATCCAGAGGCCGCCTTTGCCCGACTTTTTGCAGAGGCAGAAGCTTCTCCTGAATACTGGGAGGAGTTCGCCAAGCTGGATTTCACGGAGTCCGTTTTAGACGCCATGAAGGCCCAAGGCATCCAGAAGTCAGACCTCGCCAGAAGCCTCGGAGTCCGGCCCAGTGCCATCACCAAAATGCTGAGTGGTGACAACAACTTCGAGATCGGCACCATGACCAAAATCGCCTTCACCCTCGGCTGTCGGCTCACGCTCAACCTCACTCCAAGGTCGGCAACGGTCACTTCAACACCGAAGCCGCTCATGCAGGTGTTCAGTAATCAAGCAACCTTCACTTCCTTCATCTCAACGCCGTCAACGGTGGCCCCAGCTCAACATGAACGAGAAACCAGTACGGAGTTCGCCTTTGCGGCTTGAGCGCTATCACTTTAGCAAAATCGTCGTCGAGTCCGGCGAAAATCGTGAGGCCATTCCTCTGCACCCCCTCCGCTGTGAGGTTATCTTCGAGGAGCAAGCACCAGACCCGGAAGAGGTAGTCGTCCACCTGAACCTGCTGCCGGACAATCGAGTCCCCCAAGACTGCCACTACAAGATTGAGGTTTCAGTCGTTGGGGCGTTTACGATCGACGCCGAGTGGCCCGCCGAAAAGCGCCGCCTGCTACTCGAAACCAACGCGCCCTCGCTCCTCTTTGGGGCCGCTCGTGAGATGATCGCTAACCTCACGGCCCGCGGGCCGTGGCCGATGGTTACGCTGCCTACCATCTCGTTCTTGAATCCAGAACCAAGCACCAAATCAGAGTCCCTGCCTGCGAACCCACCCACCGACAACGCCGCCCCGCCACCTCAACCAAAAAAGTCCGCAGCGCGTTCCCGACCATCCTCCAAGACTCGGAAAACCAAAGCGCCCTAGGCGCCTAGGTCTGCCGTCACTGACCTTGCACCTTGCCACCCGCGACCGAAAAACTTGGTGTCATCGCCCAAGGGCCACCCACCGAGCCCACCGACCACCGGCCCCTGCTGGACTGGTTTCATCGCCACCAGCGGGCTTTGCCCTGGCGGACGCACCCGAGCCTCTACGCGACGGTCGTTTCCGAAATCATGCTGCAACAGACCCAGGTGGCGACGGTGCTGCCCTATTTTGACCGCTGGATGACGGCCTTTCCGGGTTTCGCCGCCCTGTCCGCCGCCGACGAATCCGCCGTACTGCGCCAGTGGGAAGGCCTCGGCTACTACCGCCGAGCGCGGTTTCTGCACCGCCTCGCCCAAGAGTGGGTCGCCTTGCCCGAGGCCGAGCGCCCCACCACCGCCGCCCAGTGGCTAAAGCTGACCGGCATCGGTCGCTACACCGCCGCCGCCATTGCCTCGATCCACTTTGGCGAGCCCGTCGCGGTGGTCGATGGCAACGTCGTCCGCGTCCTGGCCAGGCTCTTCGCGCTCGAAACAACCTTCCCCTCCAACGCCGCTGCGGTCGAGGCCGTCCGCCCCCTCGCCGACCGCCTGATCCGCAACTGCCCCCACCCCGGCGACTGGAACCAGGCCCTGATGGAGCTCGGCGCCACCGTCTGCCAGCGAGGGCAACCCCAGTGCCTCCTCTGCCCCCTAAAACCCCACTGTGCCGCCGCCCGAGGCGGCCTCGCCGCCGAGCTGCCCCGCCTCGCGCCCAAGCCCACCACCACCGTCACCGTCGAGCGCCTCCTCCTCCACCGCGCCGACGGCCACTCCCTCCTCCGCCAGATACCCAACAACGCCCGCCGCCTCGCCGGACTCTGGGAAATCCCCACCCGTGCCGCCGTAACCACCCTCGTCGGCCCCTTAGCCCCACCCGCCGACTGCCCCCCAGCCACCTCAGCCACTACGACCCGACCCAACCTCACCCAAAAACGAGCCATCGCCAACGAGCGCATCACGGAATGCTTCTTCACCATCGAGGTGGAGGGCCCGCCTACGCCGGAAAGCACGCTCCCAGAACAACTTTCACCCCAGCTAACTCTCCCTGACGGCTTCGCCTGGATACCCGCCGACCAACTCCCCGCCCTCACCCTCGCCGGCCCCCACCGCCGCGCCCTCCAGAAACTCCTCACCATCTTGCAAGCCCCAGAGTGACCTTTTCCGGATCGTCATCCGGACGGGCTTCCCTCAAGAGTGGCTTTATGGGCCTCATCACACCGATTATTTCGCTTTCCAATCCCCGTTGCTCCCAACTCGAGCCGCTTCGGGTGGAGGCGTTGGCCGACACGGGTTCTGTTCACCTGGCGATCCCGGAGCATGTCCGGCTGCAACTCCAGCTCGAGCAGCACGACTTCAAGGAGGTCACGCTGGCCGATGGCAGTCGCCGAAAGAATCCCCATGTGGGGCCGGTCGAGGTGCGGTTCAAGAACCGCGTCGGCTTCACCGGGGCCATGGTGATGGGCGATCAAGTCCTGCTGGGGGCCATTCCGATGGAAGACATGGACCTGGTGCTGCTTCCCAAGACGCGCACGAACGACGTCAACCCCGACAGCCCTAACCTGGCGTGCTCGATCGCCAAGTGACCTCGGAGGGGTGTTGGGGTTACTTGGGCTGATCGCTCACTGCTGCCCTTCCGGCGGGTCTTTCTGTTACGGTGCTCTGAAAGGTGGGTGGGGCGGTGGTTGACTCGACGGCGGGGGCCGTGCGCGATGGTGGTCTATGGATTTGGCAAAATGGACTTTTGGGATGGGTGACCGCTTTGGGCACCAAGGCGAGGCGCAACTCCGGGCGGTGATGGCGGCCAATGCGGCGGGGGCCTCTGTCGCACCGGTGTGGAACAAGTCCAACCGCGAGCACTTGATCGTCGGCACGCATCCCACCAGCCTGCGGGCCGAGGCCGATGCGGCCGTGGCCGCCCTCGGCTGGACGGGGGCCTACTACGTCGATGCCGACCACATCAACCTCGGCACCGTCGAGCGCTTCCTGGAGTGCAGCGACTTTTTCACGCTGGACGTGGCGGAATCGGTCGGTAAGGCCGCTGAGCCCGCTGCGGTGGACGCTTTTATCGCGGCCCAGAAGCAATTCCTTGGGGAATTAAGCATTCCGGGGCTGGCCGAGCCCTTCCGCGTCACCACGGAGTTGTTACGCGCCATCGCCGGGAAATACCTCGCGGCCGCCCAGCAGGCCGGGGCCATCTACCGCCACCTGGCACAGCGCAAGGGCGCGGGTAACTTCGTCACGGAGGTCTCGATTGATGAAACCGACCAGCCCCAGACGCCCGTCGAGCTGTTCTTTATCCTGGCGATGCTGGCGGCTGAGGGCGTGCCGGCGCAGACGGTGGCCCCAAAGTTCACCGGTCGCTTCAACAAGGGGGTGGATTACGTCGGCGACCTGGCCCAGTTTGAGCGGGAGTTTGAGGCCGACCTGCACGTCATCGCCTACGCGATTGCCCGATTTGGGCTGCCTGCCGACCTCAAGCTGAGCGTCCACTCTGGCTCGGACAAGTTTTCGCTTTACCCGATCATCCGGCGGCTGATTGCCCAGCATGGAGCGGGTCTGCACCTGAAAACGGCGGGCACCACCTGGCTGGAGGAAGTCATCGGGCTGGCCGAGGCCGGCGGTGAAGGCCTGGCCATCGCCAAGGACATCTACCGCGGGGCTCTGGGGCGCTTCGAGGCCCTCACCGCGCCCTACGCGACCGTGATCGACATCGACCGCAGCGCCCTGCCCACAGCGGCGACGGTGGACGGCTGGACTTCGGCGGACTTCGTTGCGGCCTTGCGCCACGACCCGTCCTGCCCGGCCTATCATCGCCACCTGCGCCAACTGATCCACGTCGGTTTCAAAGTCGCCGCGGAAATGGGCACCCGCTACACCGATGCCCTAAAGTCCAACGCCGAAATCGTTGCCCGGAACGTCACCGGCAACCTCTACGAACGCCACCTCCGCCCCCTCTTCGTGTGAAACGAAATCTCATCACCACAGAGGTCACTGGGAGCACGAAGGAGGGTGCGGACGCGGGGTCTTGGAAGGGGGCTTTAGAACAGATCGGCGGGATTGGCGGAGCGCAGCTTCCGAGTGGCGAAGAGGCCGGCGGTGCCGCACATCACCAGGGTGAGGGTAAGCACCAGCAGTCCCTTATCCCAACTTAGGTAGGTCGGCATGTAGGCAAAGCGCCGGGTGAGGTCGTAGAGGATGGCGGTGAGGCCCAGGCCCGGAAAGAATCCCAGCACGCTGAGGATGACCGATTCCTGCAAAATCACGCCGACAAAGTAGCGGTCGCGAAAACCGATCGACTTCAGGGTCGCGTATTCTTCGAGGTGGTCGGCGACATCAGTGTAAAGGATCTGGTAAACGATGACCGCCCCGACGATCAGGGCGACCACCATCGACGCGGAAATGACAAAGCCGATCGGCGTCCGCACGGACCAGTAGGTTTTTTCGGTCTGAATAAACTCCGCCATGGTCATCACCTGCACGTCGCCGGGCAGGGACTGACGCAGGTCGGCGGCGACGGCCAGCCGCGCCGCTTCGGTCAGCCCCGGTTGCAACTCGACCAGTCCGACAGAGACCTGGCTGCCTCGGCTGCCCGGAAAGACCCGCGTGAAAGTCTCAGTGCTGACCAGGACGTTGCCGTCAGCGGCAAAAGTGGTGCCCATGGTGAAGGTGCCGACCACCTCGACCGGTGAGCCGTTGATTTCGGTCGCCACTCTGGGCGAGGAAGCCAGCAGGGCCGGGAACGGGCCAAACTCCTCCCGTGAGCGCACATCGAAGAGGGCCTGCCCTGGTAAGCTAAGGGCCCACTGCTGCGCTGCGATCACCGGGTCGGACCAGACGGGCTCACTCGGGTTAAAGCCCAACACCAGGATGTCCCGCGCCCGCCCGGTCTCCGGGTGCTTCAGCGGGAGGTTGATGAGATATAGCGGCATCGTCCGGACGACCTCCGGATGGGCGCGAACCTGAACGAGACGGCGATCCGGAAAGGTGCGGCTGATGCCAAAATACTCATACTGAGGGTTGAGGACGACCAAGTCTCCGCGCAGTAGCTCGATTGGTGCGACCACCTGGGCAAAGAGGGCACTGTTGAGTCCGAGCTGAAACAGCATCAGGATCACCGCGAACATGATGCCGGCCACGGCAGCCGCAAAGCGCTTCCGCTCCTGCGTAAGGTTCAACCAAGCCAGGGGGATGCCCAGCGGGATGAGGTGCTCCCAAATTGGCTTCATGGGTTCCGGTGCGGCTGCCGAATCGGTCGCAGGCAACCTAAAATTCAGGCGCCTTGGCCAATCAACAAGACGACCGCGTGGGCGGCGATGCCCAGGCCGCGCCCGAGGTCGCCAATTCCCTCGTTGGTCGTGGCCTTTAGGCCGACCTCCGAGGGGTCAATTTCCAGTGTCCGAGCCAGCACCGCCTTCATCGCGTGCAGATGGGGTGCTAACTTCGGTGCCTCGGCGATGATAGCCAGGTCAACATTGTTGACGCGGTAGCCCAACTGGTGGGCTTCTTCGACCGCACGGGCCAAGATCCGCTGGGAATCCATCCCTAGGCAGGAGGGGTCGTTATTGGGGAAAAAATGCCCGATGTCCGGCAGGGCCAGCGCTCCGAAAATCGCATCAGCCAGGGCGTGGGTGAGGCAGTCGGCGTCGGAATGGCCATCCAAGCCGCGATCGGAGGGGATCTCGACCCCACCGAGGACGAGACGCCGCCCCGCCACCAGGCGGTGAATATCATAACCCAAGCCAACCCTTAACTTCATGACCTCAGAGGAAGCGTTGCTCGACTTCCCACCGCAAGCCCATTCCCATGGTGGTTACCAAAGCGAGTGCAGGCTTGCCCAAGGTGCAGAACGGCCCCAACCTCCCGGGAATTACGCGCTTTCGGCGTCACTCGGGCAAAACTGGCACTCTCGCTCTCGTTGGTGCCTGCGGCCGCCGTTGCCAAACTCTTCCGAACCCATCCCCATGAAGCTCTTCTCACAGGTTTTCCACCCCGGCCAGGAGCCACGGTGCGCCATCATTCCCGAAACGATCGCCAAACTGACCAAACTTGGCTTCTCGGTGTCCGTGCTCTCAGGAACTGGCACCGGGGCCTTGCACCGCGACGCCGACTTTACCGGTGCCGGAGCGACCCTCGCCGCCGATTCGGCCACGGGCCTCGCCGAGGCCGACATCGTGGTAGCGGTGGATAAGCCGAGCGTGGAGCAGGCGCGCCTGCTCCAGCGCGGTGCCTGGTTTATCGGGATGCTCGACCCCTTCAACAGCCGGGATTTACTCCACGCTTTCGCGGAGGCAGGGGTTCACGCCGTCAGCCTGGAGATGGTTCCTCGGACTACCCTCGCCCAAAAGATGGATGTCCTGAGCTCGCAGGCCAATCTGGCCGGCTACCAGGCGGTGATCGAGGCGGCGCAGGCCAGCCGCAAGATTTTCCCGTTGATGATGACTCCAGCGGGCACCCTGTCACCGGCACGGGTCTTCGTGATCGGCGTGGGCGTCGCAGGCCTCCAGGCGATTGCCACAGCGAAGCGCCTCGGAGCCAGAGTGGAGGCTTTCGACACGCGCCCCGTGGTTGAAGAACAGGTGAAGTCCCTCGGGGCCAAGTTTATCAAGATCGACCTCGGCGACACCGGCCAGACGGCCCAGGGCTACGCCAAGGAGCTGACCCCGGAGCAGTTGGAACGCCAGCGCCAGGCCCAAGGCGACATCTGCGCCCGCAGCGACGTGGTCATCACCACCGCCAAGCTCTTCGGACGCCTCGCTCCGCGCCTCATTTTGCCCGACACCGTCGCCAAGATGATGCCCGGGAGCATCTTGGTCGATCTGGCCGCCGAGACCGGCGGCAATGTTGCGTGGACCGACGATGAAGCGGCACTGCGCTCTGCTGGCGAGGTGGTCACCACCGACCGCAGCGTGACCATTCTGCGCTACCCGAAGTTCGAGACCCGCCTGCCGACCCACGCCAGCCAGGTTTACGCTGCCAACGTCTTCAATTTTCTGGAACACTTTTGGGACGCCAAGGCCAGCAACCTCCGACTCGACCTTTCCGACGAGATCTTGAAAGGCTGCCTCCTGACCAGCGGCGGCAGCATCGTCCATCCGCAGTTCCAGAGCCGCTGAGGGTAACCGAGGGTCGGGATCGGCTTCCCGGTGCAGAGATGCTGGCTGTTTCGGTTGGAAGTGGCGGCTCCGGCCACTACCACCACGATTCAGCAACCTGGCGGAAAATTGGTGGAGTCGTTCTGACGCTTTTCCACCGGGGTAATTTCATCAGGCCAAAGTCGTCACCATCGACTTTTTCGGGCAGACTCTAACACCGCCGCATCTCCGTATCTCCGAATCGCCGCTTCGCTACCCCGGCCGACAGAACCCCAGATCGAAGCGTTCCCCGACCCACTTTCTCGCCTGATGACGACCCTCGATCAAGCCCGCGTGGTGCTGCGCCAGCACTTTGGGCACGCGGACTTCCGTGAGCCGCAGGGCGAGATCGTGCAGGCCTTGCTCAGCGGGCGGGACAGCCTCGTCGTGATGCCTACCGGCGGCGGAAAGAGCCTCTGCTACCAACTTCCCGCCCTGATGCTGGATGGCGTCACGCTGGTCGTCTCCCCGCTGATTGCCTTGATGAAAGATCAGGTGGATGCCCTGCGGGCCAAGGGGATCGCCGCCGGGCTGATCAATAGCACGCAGGATTGGGCCACCCAGCGCGACACCCTCGACGAGATGCGGCGCGGCCACCTCAAGCTCGTCTATGTGGCCCCGGAGCGCTTCCGGGCCAACTCCTTCTGCCAGACGCTCGCCGGAACGCGGATCGCCATGCTGGCCATCGACGAAGCCCACTGCATCAGCCAGTGGGGCCACGACTTCCGGCCCGACTACCTGCGCCTCGGGGAAGCCCTCACGATCCTAAATCGCCCGCTCTGCGTGGCCCTGACCGCGACCGCCACGCCCGATGTGAGGGCCGACATCCAGCACCAGCTCAAGCTAAGAGACCCCGCCACCTTCGTCGCCGGCTTCGCCCGCGCCAACCTCACGTTCAACATCACCCACTGCGAGCGGAAGGTCGATAAGGCCAAGCGCCTGCGGAAGCTCATTGAGCGGCACCGCACCGGCATCATCTACGCCGCCACCCGGAAAAGCGTCGAGGCCCTTTCGGAAGAGCTGCGCGCCGACCGCATCGCCCACACCGTCTATCACGCTGGGCTTTCCCCGAGTGAACGCGCCGCCGCCCAGGAACAATTCATCTCAGGACGCTCCGACCTCGCCGTCGCCACCAGCGCTTTCGGAATGGGCATCGACCGCGCTGACCTGCGACTGGTCTGCCATTACGAAATGCCGGGCAGCATCGAGGCCTTCTATCAGGAGGCCGGGCGGGCCGGGCGGGATGGCCTGCCCGCCCACTGCGAGCTGCTCTTTTTCTTCGCCGATAAGCGCGTCCAGGAGTTCTTCATCGAGGGGGCCAATCCGGAGCCCAGCCGCATCCGAGAGCTTTACGACACCATCCGCCAGCGAGCCAACGCCGAGCACGAAGTCCACCTCAGCGTGGACGACCTGACCGAAGCCCTCGGCGGAAAGAAGAACAGCATGGCCGTGCAATCCGCCCTCGGGCAGCTCAAGTCCGCTGGCTACCTGGAGCGCTTTGACCTGCCCGGCACGTCGATGAAGGGCACCAGATTGATGCAGCCCCGACTCACCGGACGCCACCTCAATCTCCCCGATGCCGCCCTGCAAGAGAAGCGCCAACGCGACCTCGCCAAGCTCAACGCTGTCATTCAGATGGCCTACAGCCGGGACTGCCGCCAAGCCTGGATCCTGCGCTATTTTGGCGAAAGCCACCCTGCCCCCTGTGGAAAGTGCGATGTCTGCCGCGCCAAGTCAGGCCTGCCCGAGGAAGCTCCGGTAATCGCGGAAGGCACCGGGGCAGCCTCCCTAGAGTCCGATGCCAGGACAGCCTCACAACAGCCCGCCTCGACGCCTGGCCTGCCCAGTCAGACCGCGCTCCGAGCCGCCCCGACGGAAACCTACCTCTCCGACGAGGGTCTGGCGTGGAGTCCCGACCAGCTCAATGAGGTCGTGCGGAAAGCCCTCAGCGGCGTGGCTCGAATGTCCGTGCGAAAAAGCCGTTACGACTGGCAGCCGCGCCACGGACGCACCCGGATTGTGGAATGTCTCCGAGGCTCGCAAAGCGCGAGCCTCTTAGCCACCGGAGCCTCCGAGTTGAGCACCTACGGCCTTTTTCGCCCCCTGAGCACAGCCACCGTCAACCAGCTCTTTGAGGCCCTCGCCACCGCCGGGCTGGTCGCCCCAACCGCCTCACGATTTCCGCTGCTGCGCCTGACCGAGGAGGGCGCTCGCGTGATGCTGGGCGAGGCTCCGGTCGCCATCACCTGGCCACCGGTGCCAACCTCTGAAGGGGTCAAAGTCCCGCCACCGCCGCCAGCCGCTGCCGGAAAGTCACGGCGGAGTTTCCAGAAAGGCGGGAGCCGAAAACGGTCAAAATCGCGGGGATGAGCGCGCCGGGCGCAGGGTAGGTGTCGCTCTGCCCCAGAAGCTCGCTGCGGGAGGGCCGCTCGGTGAAAGGCAACGGCCGCTCGGTGAAATGCAGCGGCAGCGCGTGAAAACCTGCGACCCGGGGTCTTTCTGGCTGCGGGCCGATCCTAGTCGGCCAGCGGGTCGGCGTAGAGGAAGAGCACCGGCCCCAGCGGGCGCAGGCCGCGCAATCCGGTGTGCGGCAAGACGCCAGGCGCCCCTGCACCCACCAGCAAAGTGGAACCATCGCCCGAGTCCACCTGCCCGCCGTCCCGGACGCCAACCCGCTGGGCCACCTCGACCATCACCTGCCCCGTGACACGCTCAAAAGCCAGCAGATAGAGAACCTTCCGCTCGGCATCCACCCCGATAAAGGTCCGCGGAATCGCCTCCGCCGCATTACCCAGTGAGTTCAGGATCGCCCGCCCCTTGAGCAGTTGCAGCCCCTGCATCCCGATGCCCTCGACGGCGCGAGACAACACCGCCAGTGAGGGCGGCTTGGTCGATTCCAGTTGGGCCTCCCCTTCGGCATCCCACCAAAGCAGGTAGGAATGAGCGTGCCGGTGCGAAACCGCCCCAGCCGCCACCACCGTCTCGACCGGCCAGACGGACTGCCCAGGCCACGATGCCGACCACGCCGAGGGTTCATAGCGACAGGTATTGACCAAGACCTGAGCCCCGGAACCGGCCAGCAACCAATCCGACCACGCCAGTCGATAGGGTGACGGACGCAGCCGGTCCGCACCCTCTACCGGGCGCACCTCAGCACCACCCGGAGCACTGCCAGCGGGAGGCCCTAGGAGCACACTGGCTGGGCTCAGCTCGCGGTTGGCCAAGCGCACGCCCTCGGTGCCCCAATGAGCCTCAATCATCACCACCATCCCGCCAGAACGGTCGCCATTTTCAGCGACCTCCGCGGTTCCGTTCACCGGTTCCATGGTGAGAAATACCCCCCGGAAAATCTCGGTGCGGGGGAACGGTTGCGGCCTGGTCAGCCACCAGGCAACGCCCACGACCAGCCCGACCAATACGATGTCTGCCAGCACCAGCAGCACCAAGGCTTTCAGAAATCGAGCGGGTTTCCGCTTCTGATCCTGCGGAGCAGCAGCGGCACCGGCAATCTGGGGAGGGGAATCTGGCATCTGGGAAAAGTGCTGAGGGCGTGGTCAATTCGGGGACGCTGGCCGAGGCGTCAGGGCTTTCCGGCTTGGGAACGTTGACCCTAGCGACCACGGCCCATTCCCTGCGAGCGCAAGGTCAAGGCCGCCGTTTACCCTTTCCCAACGAAGCCCAAAAAGACAAGCTTAGCCCCAAGATGCCTACCCGCCCGCCGATGCCCCCACGGTCAGCCGCGACCAACGATGCCTCGTTGGTCGATTCCCTCTACCGGATCAGTCGGCTAACCAGTGAGACCGACGACGTCCGCCAGGCCCTCACGGTCGTCGTCGATGAACTTTTCCGGCGCCTGCCGGCCAGCAGCGCGTCCATCGCGCTGGTCGATCCCACTACCCGCCTCCTCTGCATCGAAGTCTGCCACGGCCTCCCAGAGGCGGTGCTGGGCACCCACCTGGCCCTCGGCCAAGGGGTCACCGGCATGGTCGCCCTGCACGGTGAACCCCGACTGGTCGCCGATGTCACCAAAGATCCCAATTACGTGGCCCTCCGCGACGATATCCGTTGCGAAATGGCGGCCCCGATGCGCGTCCGCTCACTGGAATTCGCCGAGGTGGAGGAAACGGTGGTCGGCGTCGTCAACGTGGACAGCACAGAGCCCAACGCCTTCACGGAAAACGACCTGAAACTGCTGACCATTCTGACCAATGAAGCCTCTCGGATGGTCGCCAGGCTTTGGCATATCCGACAACTCCGGGAGAAGTCCCTCCAACTGGAGACCCTCATCGGTGCCGGGCGCCAGCTCGTCCGGAAACGCGAAACCAGCACCGTGCTCACTACCCTCGCCGAGGACGCCCGTCGACTCGTCAAGTGCCGCATCGCGGCCATCTTTCTCCTCGACCCGGAACTGCAAGTCCTGCAACTCGCGACGCTCCGCGGTCATCCCGACCGCGTTTCCCCGATTGAGGCCACCGTCCGGCTGGCCGACAGTGTACTGGGCTCCGCCGTCAGCCGTCGCAAGCAGGTCGATGTCCTCGACCTTCGGCAGACCGAGGAACACCACTTCGTCTCCCTGGTGCAAAATGAGGGCCTCCAGAGCATGTTGGCGACGCCCATCGTTTACGAAAAAGAGGTGCTCGGGGTGCTCAATGTCTATACCGAAAACCGACACCGCTTCAGCAATGATGAACGGCGCCTCCTGCAAAGCCTCGCCTCCCTGGGAGCCGCCGCCCTCCAGAATGCCCGGCTCTACTCGCGGGTCTTTACCAGCGAGGAGGCGGTCCGGAAGAACGAGCGGTTGACCACCCTCGGGATGCTTTCCGCCGAGATCGCCCACGAAATCCGCAACCCGCTCACTGTCATCAAGCTGTTGTTCGAGTCGCTCGACCTCGAGTTCGCGGAACATGACCCCCGGATCAAGGATCTTGCGGTGATTACCGAGCGGATCAACCACCTCGAAGAAATCGTCGGACGCGTGTTAGAGTTCGGACGCAGCCGCACCGGACTCCACGCCCGTTACCGCCTGGCCGATCTGGTTGACGATGCCCTGCTGCTGGTGCGCCCGAAACTCGATCAATGTCGCGTGGTGGCAGTCGTTGAACACCACCAACCGGCGATGATGGTTGAAGCACATAAAGGGCAATTTCAGCAGGTCTTGCTTAACCTCATTCTCAACGCCGTGCAAGCCATGCCCGAGGGTGGCAGCCTGCAGTTGAAAACCTACCCCGCGCCCGCCAGCACCCACGCGCCCACGCCAGGCAACGCCCCCACTGAGTCCTCCGCCATTCTTGAAATCCGGGACACCGGCACCGGCATCCCCGACGGGTTACGCGGTCGCATCTTCGAGTCGTTTTTAACCGGTCGGGCAGGTGGAACCGGCCTTGGACTTTCTATCGCCAAGCAGATTATGAAGGGCCACCGCGGAGACCTAGAACTCGTCGATACCGCCCCCACCGGCACCTGCTTTCGCGTCACACTCCCCCAGACCCACCCCCGCTAAAGCCGACCACTCAAGCTCGGTTT
>DAIQNO010000016.1:0-2306 GCA_036788355.1 Opitutales bacterium
GCTACACGCTGGATGAGCTGCGCAATGACATCACCCGCGAGACCCCGGCCAGCTTCGAGCCGACCATCGACTACGTGGTGACCAAAATCCCGCGCTTCACTTTTGAGAAGTTCGTGGGCGCGAAGAAGACGCTGACCTCCTCGATGAAGAGCGTGGGTGAGGCGATGGCGATCGGGCGGACCTTCAAGGAGAGCCTGCAGAAGGCGCTGCGGTCACTGGAGATCGGGTCTCGGGGCCTGGGCGGTGGCGGGTTCATGGGTGGTGAGCCACCGACCGACCCGATCGAGCTGCGCAAGGGGCTGGGCGAGGCCACCCTGGAGCGCATTTTCTTTATCCGCTACGCCTTTTTGGCCGGGATCAGCCGGGAGGAGGTCTATCGCTTCACCAAGATCGACCCGTGGTTCCTGGAGCAGATCGCGGAGCTGGCGCGGCTGGAGCAGCGTCTGAAGGCCACCCGCCTCAGCGAGTTGGACGCCCACCTCTTGCGCGAGGCCAAGGAGGCGGGCTTTACCGACGTGCAACTGGCGGAGCTGCTGGGCACCAAAATCCGCAACGTGAAGAAGCTGCGGGAAGAGTTCCGCATCCCCACCGTTTACCGGCTGGTGGACACCTGCGCGGCGGAGTTTGAGGCCTACACGCCGTATTATTACAGCACTTACGGCGATGAAAACGAGCTGCGCCCGTCCGACCGAGAGAAGATCATGATTATCGGCGGCGGGCCGAACCGCATCGGCCAGGGCATCGAGTTTGACTACTGCTGCGTCCACGCGAGCTTTGCCCTGCGCGAGCGCGGCTACGAGACGGTGATGGTCAACAGCAACCCGGAGACGGTTTCGACGGATTATGACACCTCCGACCGGCTGTTTTTCGAGCCGCTGACGCTGGAGGATGTCCTCGAAATCTACCACCAGAATGGCTGCTCTGGCGCGATCGTGCAGTTTGGCGGCCAGACGCCCCTCAACCTGGCCTCGGCCTTGCAAGATAATGGCGTGAGGGTCGTCGGGACGCGGCCCGAGATGATCGACGCGGCGGAAGACCGGCAGCTTTTTAAGGTGATTTTGGAGCGCATTGGCCTGCGGCAGCCGGTGAACGCCACGGCCACTACCCCAGAGCAGGCCTATGAGCGGGCCGGCGAGATTGGTTTCCCGCTGCTGCTGCGCCCGAGCTTCGTCCTGGGCGGGCGTGGGATGTTCATCGTTTACGATCTGGAGGAGATGAAGAGCGTCGTCCAGCAGGCTTTCGCGGTGGCCCCTGGCAAGGCGGTGCTGCTGGACAAGTTTCTGGAAGACGCCATTGAGCTGGATGTCGATGCGATCAGCGATGGCACCACGACGGTGATCGCGGGGATGCTGGAGCACATCGAGTTCGCGGGGGTGCATTCTGGGGACGCGGCGATGGTGCTGCCGCCGCACACCCTGGACGCCGCGATGCAGGCCCGCGTCGCCGAAGCGACCCGTGCCCTGGCCCGCGAGCTGGAGGTGGTGGGCCTGATGAACATCCAGTTCGCGATCAAGGGAGACGACCTTTACATCCTGGAAGTCAACCCGCGGGCCTCGCGGACGGTGCCGTTCATCTCCAAGGCTATCGGCCACCCGCTGGCGAAATACGCGGCCCGGGTGATGATGGGCGAGACGTTGCAACAGGTCGGGTTCACACAGGAGGTGGTGCCGCCGTATTGGGCCGTCAAGGAGGCGGTATTCCCCTTCGTCCGCTTCCCAGGGGCTCCCGTGGCCCTCTCCCCCGAGATGCGCTCCACCGGCGAGGTGATGGGCCTGGACTACAACCTCGGGGTGGCCCTGGCCAAGAGCCAGATGGCAGCCCAGCCGGCCCTCCCGCAGTCCGGCAACGCCTTCATCTCGGTCCGCCGCAGTGATCGGCCACGGGCCGTCGAGTTGGCTACGGCCTTGCATGAGCTGGGGTTTAACCTCTACTCGACCGCCGGAACGGGAGCGGCCCTGGTGGAAGCAGGATTACCGGTCACTCCGGTCTTTAAGGTGAGCGAGGGTGCTCGCCCCAACATCCTCGACCTGATGAAGAACAACGAGATCCAGCTTATCATCAACACGCCGGAGGGTCAGGTGCCGCGACAGGATGAAAACCAGATGCGCACCGAGGCCTACGCCCGCAAAATCTGCATTATGACCACCCTGGCCTTCGCCGAAGGCGCCATCTCCGGCATCCGGGCGATGCGGGAAATCCCCCTTTCGGTGCGCTCACTCCAGGAATACGCCGCCGACCTGACCCGCTAGCAGGCTCCCCGGCGCTCGGAGCCCGGCGCTCTTCCCTGGGAGCGCGGGCGTCCCCGC
>DAIQNO010000016.1:2316-5448 GCA_036788355.1 Opitutales bacterium
GTTATCGATTGGAGGTGCCGACGAGGACGTCGGCGTTCCCAGGAGGCTGCGTTCCCAGGAGGCTGAGCTCCCAGAGAGTTCCTCGCCGATCTCGAAATACGGCAGCCTTCCCCCCGCAGTTTTAATCACGTCCGGTACGGATTTTTATATTTTTGAGATGGAGGATGGTATCGGGATTGCTTAGTTTTTCCGGACTTAGGTCGATCCATGGCTCTCATTTTGCTTTGCGAAGACAACGACTCCCTCCGGACGGTGATCCGGATGTTGCTGGAGTCTCGCGGGCATACTGCCGTTGAAGCCGCCACGGGGCGGGAGGCCATTGCCTGCTTAAAGCGGGAGACTTTCGACGCCGCACTGGTCGACCTGGTTTTACCGGAATTGACCGGGGTCGAGGTGCTGCATTGGCTCCAGCGCCACCACCCGCAGGTGCCCACCATTGCGATGACGGGACAGTCGGAACGCCACGCCCGCAAGGCCTGGGAAGCCGGGATTGCCCGCCTGATCTATAAACCGTTCACCCCGGCTGAGCTGCTGGCGACGATCACCGCCGCCCTGGCTGGTGAGCACCAGGCCCGCCCGCCCGCCGATCTCGATTTTCGCCCGAAACCATCCCCTGGCACCCGCGAGACATCTACGGAGGTATCATCCAAGCCCGTTACCCTGCTCCACCCAGAAAATCAGAAAGCCGCAGAATCTCCGGCGACTCCGGAGGCGAAAATCGAGCCGCCACGTCCGGCACCGCCGAGGGTCGGCAGCAATCCCAACGCCGGAAAGCACTTCACCCGTCCCCTGGCAGCCCCACCCAAGCCCTAGACCCGGTGCCACCACCGGGCAGTAGGGCCGTCAAGTCTGGGCGGGGCGCGTCGGCATCGAGTTGGCCGACGCGGCGGCCTCACAGCGGCACCGCCGCTGCCATCTCCTCCAGCAGGGCCTCGGTCTCCTCCCAGCCCAGACAACCGTCGGTGATGGAAACCCCATAGCGAAGCTTCTCCCGCGGCTGGGGGAACGGCTGGCTGCCCGCGTGGAGGTTGCTCTCCAACATGAACCCGATGACCCCGGGCTCCCGCTTGCGGACTAACCCCAACCCGTAGCGCAGCACCTCGGGCTGGAAGGACGGGTCTTTCGCGCAGTTGGCGTGGGAGCAGTCGATCATGATGGCCCGGGGCAGATTAGCCTTTTCCAGGGCCTTCAGCGTCAGCCGGACGTTCTGCACGTCGAAGTTGGGGCCGTGGCGCCCCCCCCGCAGCACGACGTGGCAGTTGGGGTTGCCGCGGGTCGTCACCGCCGCTGCCCGGCCATCCACGTTGATGCCTAGAAAAGTCTGCGATACACTAGCCGCCTGGATGGCGTTGATCGCCACCGCCAGGTCTCCATCGGTGCCATTCTTGAAACCCAGCGGCATCGATAACCCGCTGGCCATCTGGCGGTGGGTCTGGCTCTCCGTGGTGCGGGCCCCGATCGCGCTCCAACAGATCAGATCCGCGATGTATTGCGGCGTGATGGGGTCTAGCAGCTCCGTCGCCGTCGGCAGCCCAAGGTCGAGCACCTCGCCCAGGAAACCCCGCGCCAGCCGCAAGCCCGTCGGCAAGTCTGCCGTGCCGTCGAGCTGGGGATCCATAATCAGCCCCTTCCAGCCGATGGTCGTGCGCGGCTTCTCAAAATAGACCCGCATCACCACAAAAACGCGCTCCTGGAGGCGCTTGGCCACCACCGCCAGACGCTGGGCATACTCCCGGCCTGCCGCGAGGTCGTGGACGCTGCACGGCCCCACCACCGCCAGCAACCGGGGATCATCACCGAAGATGATCCGCTGGATCTCGGCCCGCTGATGGGCCACCTGGGTGGACTGGGCAGCAGTGCGCGGGCACTCCGCCAACAACTGCCGAGGGGTGGGTAGGTCGCGGTAGTCCGTCACGTGGACATCTCCTGTCATCTCGTTCATCAGAATTGAGCAAAACGGCAGCATGGAGAAACTGCGCCCCGGATCAACCTCAATATCGGCAAGAAAACCGTCCGCTCGCGCATTCAACCGACCGGAAAGTCTTGTCAGCGGGCTCCATCGGCAGTTCAATCAAAAAGATGCCGACCCTGAACGACTTTGTGCCCGTCCTGATCCAAGTGGTCATCGCCTTGGGTGTGCCAATCGTGATCCTGGTGGCCAGCCACATTTTCGGACAGCGGGCGAGCGGTAACTACGCCAAAGATGCCCCCTATGAGTGCGGCATCCCCTCGGTCGGCAACGCCCAACCGCAGTTTAGCGTTAAGTTCTACGTCGTCGCGATGTTATTCATCCTCTTCGACATCGAAGTCGTGTTCCTCTTCCCATGGGTGCTGGTCTTCCGGGACTTGATGGCCAGCGGGATTCCCGCACTGCTACCGATGCTCTTTTTCTTGGGCGTGCTGACCCTCGGCCTAGCCTATGAATACAAGAAAAAAGGTCTGGAATGGGAACGCTCGGCCACCACCAAGCCCGCAACCTCCCCGTTCACGGCGACGCCCAAGAAGGCCGGCCCGGCTGCTGCCTAGACCCACCGACTCCGCCAGAAACCGCCCCCCAAGAAGCCTTCTGAGCCAACGCCGCCCCTACCCCCCAACTCCAGCCGTCCCGTTCCGGCCAGGTTTCCCAGCCCTCTCACCTCCTCCGACCCTCGCGACGCTTGAGTCTGCCTCCGTTACCTATGCGGCTTGACCGTTACATTGCCAAATCCCGAATCATCGACCTGAACACCCGCGATTTTCGCGGGGCTTTGCAAGAATTGTTGGCCGTGTGCTCACTCCCGGAGCGCGAAGGCGGCTCCCTCGATCAACTCACCGAAGAGCTGATCCGCCGCGAGCGCAACATCACCACCTACTTGGGAAAAGGGATTGCCCTGCCGCACATCCGCATCCCGATGAAGAGGCCCTACGTCTTCGCCGTGGGGCGTTGCCCACAGGGGCTAGAGTTCGAAGGAAACTCAGAATACCGCCAAGTGCGCCTGTTGTTCCTCCTCCTGGCCGCCAGTGGAGAGCCTAACTACCTCAACGTCCTCGCCTCGCTGGCCCGGATCTTCCAAGAGCCCACCCTCGGCGAGCGTCTGACCAGCGCGACGACCCTCAGCGTGTTGAAAAACGTCATCGCCGAGGTCTTCGCGC
>DAIQNO010000016.1:5458-17762 GCA_036788355.1 Opitutales bacterium
AGCCGCCCAAGCCGATAAGGACAACAAGTTCAACCGCCTGATCATCCGCGAGGCCCTCAAAGTCGCCCAAGGGGCCCGCTGTTCCGCCGTGATGATCTTCGGAGACACCTTCAGCGGCCCCATCGACCTCTCAGAGGAGTTCGCCGAGTTCAAGACCATCCTGGTGACCCAGGCGTCCACCGAAGCAACCCTCGACAAGGGAGGCTCCCGCGCGGTGATTCCGGTGCGTTCCTTCAGCAATGCCCGCCTTTCCCAGCTCCGCAGCGCCATGTTGATCGGGCTGACCCGCAACATCATCCAACCCTGCGAGCGCATCTGCTGCGTCGGCGGCCTCCCGGAAAGTAATCAGTTTGATACGATCGTCGTGGTGGACGTCGAACGCGAGTTCCAGAGCGTCCTCACCCAGCACTCCAACCTCCTCCCACCCGGCGTCAAGCCAGAGGTGCTGGAACGCGTCATGGCCATCGCCACCGAACTCTCCGTCGAGGGCCGCGAGGGTAAGCCCGTCGGTTGCCTCTTCATCGTCGGCGCCACCGACGAAATGGCCTCCCACACCAAGCAACTCGTGCTCAACCCCTTCTACGGCTACGAAGAAGAAGAGCGCAACATCCTCAACCCCTTCATGGATGAAACCCTGAAGGAGTTCTCCAGCATCGACGGTGCTTTCATCATCCGCGGCGACGGCGTGATCGAGTCCGCTGGCACCCTGCTGCACAACGCGGAGTATCCGATGGAGCTGCCCAGCGGCCTCGGCAGCCGCCACGCCGCCGCCGCCGGCATCTCCGTGGCCACCCAGGCCCTCGCCATCGTCGTCTCCGCCAGCACCGGCCAAGTCACCCTCTTCCGCCGCGGCCAGATGCTCCCGATCATCTCCCGCAGCCTCCGCGCCGACATCTAATCATAGGGTCGGCCCGTTGCCAACTACTCGCCGAACAACAATCCTCCGGGCAAGGCTGCCCCCCAACGGTAAAAACGAACCGGCGGATTACTGGTCAGATCAAGCTCGAAGTCGATCCGCCACCGACCGCGCTCCGCGTCAAAGCCTTCCCCGAGAATGCGGGACACCGGCACCCTCTGCCAGGGATGCGGCAGCGTCAAATCGGTAGCCGTTTCCAGCCAAAAATCCGCAATCGCCGCCTGCCGAGAACGCCACAGCGAAACAACTGGCGGAGAAGCGAAAGGGCTCAGCTCCAGGCTGTTTCCCGGGCTCGACGTCGCCGCGATCGGCGAAGTCCCCGCAAGCCACTCCGCAAAGTTACTCGCACCGTCGAAATCGGCGTCCTGATGCCACCGAGCCATCGGCACATTGAGGTAGTTCTCCCCGAAATAAGTCACCAGAAACTGGTCCGCCTCGACCGCCTGGCTGAGTCTCGCCAAGTTCAATTCCCCACCCGATCTCACCGCCCCAGCCAGACTCTCCGACGGCTTGACGGATCCCAACAACAGGTGGCGCAGCCGCCCCGGCGACGCCGTAGGCAACACACTCCGCAACAAAGCCGCCGCCCCCGCCACGAACGCCGCCGCCTCGGAAGTGCCGGTCGCGCTACCGTAGCCCCCCGTCCGCGTCGTGCTGTAAATCCCCACCCCAGGGGCCGCCAAATCCACCATCGCCGAACCTCGGTTACTGCCGCTCCACAGCTCTCCCTCCGCATCAGTCGCCGCCACCACCACCTTGGCCACGATCGGCGCATCCGCGGGATACAGAAACGGCGCCACCCCCGGAAGCCGCGTCAGGCCATCATTACCCGCCGCCATCACCGACAAAATCCCCGCCGCCTCCGCCCGCGCCAGGGCCACGATCAACGGATGATCCACCGCAAAAGCCTCCGCCGACTGGATCCGATAGGCGTGCAACAACACCCCCACCGGCACCCCCCGCTCACGCTGGTCAGCCGCGTAATGGATCGCCTCGATCACCCGATCCATCGGCAACGTCGCCACCCCCGCCTTCAAAATCATCAACCGCACCTGCCAATTAACCCCGGCCATCCCCGCGCCATTGTTACCCGCCGCCCCGATGATCCCCGCCATCCGCGTCCCGTGGCCAAAAGAGTCCTCCACCGTCGCGTCCTGAAAATGAAAATCCCACCCATGCTGGTCATCAATCAACCCATTGCCATCATCATCCCGCCCATTGCCGATGATTTCCCCCGGATTGACCCAGATCCGACCGGCCAGGTCTGGGTGCGCGATCGTCGCCCCAGTATCAATAATCGCCACCACCTGCGACGCGCTGCCCGTGCTCCGCCCCCAAAACGCCGGGGCGCCGATCCGCTCCCACGGTGCCTGCTGGCTAAAATAGGCCGGGTCGTTCGGCCGCACCGGGTCGATGCCCAGCGACGCCGTCTCACCCAGCAAATTGGGCATCACCGCCGCCCGGCTGCCCACCACCGCCCGCAGTCGCGCCAGCTCCGTCCGCGTCTGCACCAGCCGATCCCTCGCCAAAACCGCCGGCTGCAGCAGCCCCACCCGGATCAAGGGCACCCCACTCGAAACCGGCAGCACTGCAAAACCCGCCGCCCCGATGTCCGCCACCAACGCACTCCGGTTACCCGGCACAAAACCCGCCACCAGCCACACCCCAGCCTCGGAGACCTCCGCCCGCAACACCTCCCCGGCATCACCCAGCCTCTCCTCGACCAGTCGCCACGGGCTCTGCGGAGAACCATCCTCATAAAGCCCCCGCCGCAGGGTCTGACCCCCACTCCCCAGCACTTCCTCAGCCAAAGCCCCCCCAGAGCGCTCCCGCACCGCCAACCCTGCCCCCTGCACGCGTTCCAGCGGCTCACCGGAAAACCCCGGTGCCGCGACGCCTCCAAAATCCGCCACCCAACCTGCCGAAAAAGCCGGATCAAAGGCCGTGGCCAAAAACTGATCCGCAGGCGGCAGCACCCAAGCCGTCTCCGCCCCACTCGGACGATTCAACGCCACCGGCAACGTGACCTGCCCAAAAACCGCACCCGCCGCAGGCCGCACCCCACCCACAAAATCCGCCACCGTAAACCCCGGCCACCAACGAAGCCCCACCGCATCACCCGACGCCGCCAAGCCCGCCGTCTCCGCCAGCACAAACGGCTGAATCAGCACCCCTGGCCCCGCCGGCTGAAACGAAAAACCCGCCGCCGTCGCCGCCGGCTGGCTCACCACCCCCGGCAGCGCGATCACCCGGTCATCCCCGCCCACCCAGGCCCCCGAGGGCACCGGATCAAAGCCCCCACTGGCCCCCAATCGCACCAGCTGCATCAAAGTGCCCGCCGGCAAAAAAACACCGCCGTCACCAAGGAAATAGCCCCCCGACACCGAAAACGACAACTGGCCGCCCCGCGCGTTCCCAGCCGCCATCAGCCCCAAACTCGCAACCAAAAACGTCAGCCGAAAATAGCCCATCGCGAACCGCAATCGCATCCAAAACAAGTCCGACCCAACGGAAATCACCTTCATGCCCTACGAACCGAGCTAAACCGAAAACCCGCCATCAACAACCCCAAACCGACAATCACCGCCGCCCCGGCAGGCTCCGGAACCGCAACCACCGAAAACAACGGCATTCCCGTATAGCCCGGAGTCACCGGAAAATCCGTGCCATTCTCCAAATTAAACGACTCCGACAACAGCGGCTGGAAAATCGTCAACGACTCACTCGCCACCGGCACCACCCAAGGGGCATCCAAACCCGCAACATCCGCCGCATCCACCCGCGCCTGCCCATAAACCGTCCCCAAACTCGGCACTAAACCATCTGCGAAATCCCCCGCCGCGAAAGTCGGCCACCAACGAAGACCCAAAAAATCTCCGCTCTGTAAACTAGCATCATTGTCGGGAAACGAGAAAATCCGCTCTAAATACCCCGGATCACCCGCAACGCCACCTTCCAATAAATCGAAACCACCTGACGTAGAAAATTCGATACTCCCAAACGGAAGGTTAATCACCACGTCATCACCGCCCACCCACGAACCCTCCACCACCGGATCAAAAACCCGATTCGGCCCCAGATTTACAATCTGCAACAAACCGTTGTCAGGAAATGACTCCGCCGCCTCATTAAACAGCCCAATCGCAATCACCACGATGCCAAACTCACCCCGCGCTGGCGCAGGCAACCAACACAAACCAGCCAAGGCAAACCACAGAATCCCAAGCAAACACCGGGCCTCACACACAAAAAAACGGCAGAGATTCATGGTCATTGATCAATTAAAGAGGCCCAAAATCGAAGAAAGGAGCAAAAGGACGTCTCAAAACTACTGAATCTCCAAAAACCAGTCTGTCGATGCCGAAGTAGCCGACTTGCGAACGAAAAATGCCTGGCCCGGCACCAACAAAATCTGAGCAGGATCGACCTCCTGGCCCGTAGCATCTCGCCAACCCAAACCCGTTACGAAAAAGTAGCCCGCCGGCGTCGCTACCCCCGGTTGATAGATAAAGAGGCGATCCAAAACCTGCAACAACGAAGGAGAAGGACGCAGCGTCGGCACCCCATCAGGCCCCGGAGCGGTCAAATTCGCCTGCGCCAAAGTAATCACCTCCGGGTGCCGAATCCCCAACAAAACATCATTCCCCGAAACCCCGTCTCCCCCTTGCACATAAGTCGCAAACCGAAAAACACCGTTATCTCCAAACGACACCAGCTCGACATCCCCCGCCGAACGCTTCCGCACAATCAAACCCTGACCTGGCTCAATCACCACATCTTTTTGATCCGTCGTCGGATCGCCGATGCGCCGCCAACCGTGCCCAGCCCGAAAATAATAACTCACCGGAGTCTTATTGACCCCGATCCGCTGGTTCTCTGGCACCAGAACTAAATCACGAATCGCAAACGACGTCGGGCTCGCCTCAATCACTAACTCATCCACCGTTTCCCCAAAAACGCGACCCAGGGTCCAATGACGGAAAATGCAAATCTGCTCGTCGATGGCAATCGTGCCCGCCGGATGGTTCCGAAGATCATCGCCTTGAGTATCGAGAAACAAGTTCCGATTGCTATACCCAATTACCGGATAGCGAACCCCCTGCAAATTACCCGTCTTGAACTCCACAAAATAAAGACCTCGGACATCAAAAGTCACTCCCTCCCCCGGAAAACCCTCCAGCACCCCGCCCGCAGTAGATAAAATCAAGAAACCCTGGCCCACTGCCGAAACCTGAAACGTCGCTAAAATCGGCGGGTTGAACGGAACAGAGATAAAATTATCACTCTGGCCATAGAGCGGGATCAACGTAGCCCCCCCTGAAGGTGCCGCCGATGGCCCATCGACCTGAGCCCGTGACACCCCGGCCAAGGCCCCAAAAATTAGCACCCAGGAAAAAAACAAAAACGGCTTCATAACAAAAAGTTTTGATGTCTGGAATCAACGATGACCTCTAACCAAGCCCACACTAGTTGGAGCCCTCAGAGACAAATAGCTCAAGAAAACGCCTCGGATTAGCCGCTGAAATAGGAACTGAATCTAACACCCTCACCCGCTCCAATCCCTCCGGCAGGCCGCTTTGCGATACGGCCACCTCCGTCGTCGCCAAAGCGCCGTTCTCGATTGCGCGGGCCTCGTCAGCCGCCAAAACCTCGAAAACAATGGAGGGATCATCAGTGCGACGCTGATAGGTCAAACTTACAAAAGTTTCGTCCCCCACAACCTCTAAACCTGCCACCGGCCCTTTTTCACGGTCAGGGATCAACGGATGCGTCCCCTGTGCATACTCCAAAAGATTCACCATTAAATCAAAATCCGGATCAGCAAAAGGACCAATAATCGCCGGATTAGTCTCATTGCCAAAATAACGCCGTGCAAACGAAGCATAACCGGAAAGAGCCTCGCTCCCAACCACATAAATGTGAACGACCTGGGTATCCCTACGCCCAGAAGGATCGGTCGCCACAAACTCCACCGCGAACGTCCCAACCTGATCGGCAGTAGGCCGCCAGTTAAAGAAACTCGAAGAAAAACCGGGGTTAGAAATCGCCGGATTCAATTGCGCCCCCGCAGGCAAATTGTTAGCACTAATCTCAATGGGGTCGCCATTGCGATCCGAAGCACTCACAATAAATCCCACTTGGCGATCTGGCACGGTCGTTTTATCCAAAATAAAGGCGAGCA
Source organism: Opitutales bacterium (assembly GCA_036788355.1). Taxonomy (GTDB): domain Bacteria; phylum Verrucomicrobiota; class Verrucomicrobiia; order Opitutales; family Cerasicoccaceae; genus DAIQNO01. The sequence goes on from DAIQNO010000016.1 coordinate 11,557, forward strand.
CTGGAGCCGCTGGGCCCGTGTCCTCAGGTCCAAAGTCTACCGTATAGGTAGCCACACCTGCCGAAGCTCCATCGAAAACACTGAACCAATATTCCCACTCATCTAGATCCTTATTCCAGGTGCGATTCAACCACGCATTCTCTGGACGCAAAACCTTACCGTCAATGCGCGAAACTCGCGTCAACGGACGCAGACCATCGAACGGATCCTTAAACCGAACGTAGAAAAATCCAAACTCACCCGCTACGGTAAACTCATACTTCCCATTCACCTCAGGCAACGTTGCACCCTCACCCACCGTATAATTGGTCACCGGAGAATCGACAGCGTTAGATTCATAGACCGTTAGCGAAGTTCGGTCATCGCGTGGAGCCCCCAGGAAATCCATCCGGTTATCACGACCGGGCAGATCAACCAAAACCTCCCGAACAAGCTCGTGGGTAAAAAGGTTATCGTCAGTCAACAGTGCCGTTAACGCCCCACCTAATTCGTCTGCGTGAGAAACCGTGGCGTCGAATTGAGTAAACCGACCCGACAAAGTGGTCTCCATAATCCACCGCGCCGTCGCTGCGAAACCCGTCGATGCGGGAGCAATATCCCCAAAATCAATCAACAATGAATTCGGAGCATTCACCCCGTTAATCTCCGTTCCCGTAATCACAAAATTGATCAGAAGCCCAAGCTGATTCTCCACAATCCGTGGCTGAGCCGACTCAATTTTCAAATCTCGCGCCGTGCCAAAGCCAATGTTCATCACTCGGACGCCCAAGCTAAACGGCTCCGGCTCTTCGACGATAAAACGGGTATCCGGATTGTCACCATAGACATCGAAAGGGAGGAAATAATCCAACCTGATTTCCGGTAACGGAAGCACCGTAATGTCATCGGGAATCACATCCACCACCTCTTCGACACCGGTATTCCCAACGGTGTAGGTCAACGTCGCACCGACGGCGTAAACCACCCCGTCCGGAAGCTCTCCGCCAGCAGCGATAGTCGGAATAATCAACCACGTAAAGCGGTTATCGCTGCTCCCCTCCACCGAGGCCGGAACACCGCTGCCCGACTCAGCAATGAAGAACAAAACCTCCGGATCGGTTTCATTAGGATTGGACGATGCCCGCACTACGTTGCCCGAGCTATCGAAGAAGCGAACCTCCACCTGGATGTTGTTTAGAGGCAGCTCCAAGCCATTGATGATCCTCATCCGCGCCTCGAATGCCTGTCTCGCAAGAGTCAGCTCCTGCTCGATCTCAATTTTTACTTCAGCGCACAGAAAATCCTGGCCGCGTAGCGAAATGGCACCCAACGTGGCCAGTCCAACAATAATGGCGAAAGCAGCTTTCATGATAAATCGACTAAATAGGGGTAAACTCAAAAACTAGCACCCTGGACCAAACTTCACCAAGGTCAACTTCCAGGAACGCGAGAGTTGATAGGCACCCGATGTTCCACCGATGATCTTCAACTCAAGATAAATCTCCCCACCCCAGGAAATGTCATTTATCTTCAGATCAACACTTCCACTGCCGCAAATCTTCAGCGAGTGCTTTAGGCAAACCGAGACCGCGCCACCACCGAACGCTTCAATCGAAGCACCGAAACACTCACCCTTGAGGTTGATCCCTGCACCCACTTTGAAATAGGCCGTGCCCTTGAACTCGCCACATTGATCATCACAATCAATGGAGGCTGACCCCGAAGCGGATCCACCACCAGTGATGAAGAACTTGATACCTCCGCTGAGTGAACAAAACCCGACGGAAATGCTGAACGCAGAAGCGGCCGCCTCTAACTCGAACTGTGCTCCCCCACTAATCGTGCCCTTCTTTCCGCAGGAACCATCGTCGCAGCAGGTCTGGCACAGCTCTCCAGACACACTCCCCTTGACCTTCAGCTTCAATTCCTTGCCAAGTAAACTTAATTTCCGGTCCGCATTCAGCGAAAAGGTGATCTTGGCGCATCCGCTACACGCCAATCCATAGACGTCGGTGTTGTTAAGCGGGGAGTTCCCTACGAACAGATAGAAATTAAACGAGGCGGCTACCCCCAGAGGGTCAATTTGAAGGTAGCGACCAAGCGCAGGGTCGTAGTATCGCCTCGTATTGTAGTGAATGCCCGACTCACTATCGGCATACTGATTCGACAGACGAAGATTGCATTCTACAGTTGACAACGGATCAATAAAGGTCTCGCCAAACGCCGTATAGTCGGCACTCCACACCACTAAACCATCGGGACGAAACAACATCCGTGGGAAAAACCCCTGATCGTAAACAAAGAAGTAAGTCTCGCCGCCCTGTTTGAGGAATAGCGGATGAAGCCCCGGAGAACCCCGAAATTGTTCTTCCTGATAGCCGATAAGCTCGTAGCCATAGGATCGAATGACCGAACCCGAAGCGTCAGCTTCGACTGCCAGTCCGAGCGGAGAATAATGAAAGCGAGTGATCTGGCCTCCGACATTCTTAATGACGCGACGTCCAAGGCCATCGTAACGGTAACTCGCGACCAAGGCACCCCCAGAGCGTATCGAGGACAGCCGCCCCGCCACATCATAGTCATAGTTGGTCGTAACTCCACCCTTAGTCCTGGTGACCATCTGGCCATCAGCATTGTAGGTGAAGGTCTCGCCATTAAACGAGAGCATCTGGTTGGCTAGATTGTAAGTTGCGGCCTGGCCGCCCTTCAGAATCCTGTTCTGATTAACATCATAAGAAAAGCCCTCACTCGGGATAGCCGGAGCGGTTGACAATGCGCCGGTGATCTGACGGGCTTCATCATAGCTATATTCGACATCGCCCTGGGGTCGGTCAACTTTGACGACATCGCTGAGTAGATTGCGCTGGTATTGTTCCGCAAAGAGCATGTTTCCGGAAGGGTCGCTCACTGAAAGGCCCATAACCTCCTGATAGCCGTTCAGTGAGGTTACCTTTTGGGCACCGCCCGGAAAGGTCGTGATTTTTGAGCGGTTCCACTGATAGTCGGAGAAAGATACTACACCGCGGCCGGGAATATCTAACGAAATCGGTAGCCCAGCACTGTTGTAAGAATAGGTGTAGGTGACGCCATCAGGGTAAGTGAGGGAGCGAAGCTGCCCATTAGCCTCATAACTTTGCTGATGGCTCAGGCTGACACCATCTCCGTGATCGACTGTTTCCGACAAAATTCTCCCGGCTGCGTCGCGAGTAAAAGTTATCGAAATATCCCCATCAGTGATGTTGGTCAACCTGCCCGACGGATCGTAAGCATAGCTTCGCACGAGGGCTGGCTCATCATCGGAAGCGGTGGCGAAATAATTTTCCGCAACGAGTTGCCCAGCCAGATCGTAAGTGCGGCGATTCACCCTGCCGGAAGGAAACAAAGTCTCGACGATATTGTTGTTCAGATCGTAGGCCATTTTGTAGGTAGCCCCCCCCTCGATGACCTGCTCGACCATATTGCCGTTTCGATCGTAGGAGAAGCTATATTCAGTGCCAGCAGGTAATTGCATACTGACAATAAACCCCCGGTCGTCGTAAACGAAGGTGGTCACCTGAACGACTCCGCCGACTGTTTTGCTCTCAGCCAGGATTTGGCCAAAAGGGTCATACGCGACCTGGGTGATCACTCCAGACGGGTCTCGCACGGCTGAGGGGCGAAATCCCTCCGCATTGACAAATCCCAGAGCCCGAACCTCACGGGTTTCTGAATCGGCAATGAAAGCCTCGGCATGGCCACGAAGCATGCTGTCGTGCTCAAGCACATGTTCAAAGGTAGGGTATTCAACCCGAGAGATGAGGCCCTGATTTTGTGGCGAGTAAGGCAGCATATCCTCGTCGTAATGCATCGTGGTCTCATTCCCGACGCCATCACGAAGGGCGATGATCCGTCCAAACTCGTCATAGTCTCGCTCTACCTGTTGGCCGCTCGGATCCACGAATTTCACGAGTCGGCCGTCCTGATCGAAGTTCATTACGCTGACGCCGCCCTCGGGGTCAACCTGCCGCCATTCCGTGAGCGTGTGGGCAAAGGTCGTAAGCTCACCACTAGGGTTGAGAATAGATACTTCCCGACCAAGAAAATCATAGGTATAGACTGCCTCATGCCCGAGGCGATTGATCACTTTCAACTGATCCCCGGTTGCGTTGTTGTAAACAAATTGCGTTGGTTGGTCGTAGCCATCGTATCGAACGGCCACGCGGTTGAAATCGTCATACTCAAGCCGTTCATCATTACCTTCGGGATAGATGATGCGAACGATGCGGTTGAAGGCGTCATACTCATAGTTGGTCTCGATGGTCGGGGTGAGGGCGTCACCTACGAGCCGCTCGGTCAGGATGTTGCCGCGGGTGTCATAGACGAACTCCATGATGCGCTCGTAGGGAGTGCCGACAGCCTCGCGCTTGCGGGTCACGCGGCCCTGCGCGTCATAGTCATAACGGGTTTCAAATCCCCCGGAATCGACCTCACGAATCAGCCGGTAGTTGCCCTCGTCATCGTCAAAGGCGACCACCTGGCGACGCTCATCTCCGTTAGGCAGGTAGATGGTCTTGGTGGTTTTGTTGACGGTCAGCCGCTCTTCAGTGATGTTGCCACGAGCATCGGTAATGACAATCCTGTTGCCATCGTCGAGATAGTCGATTTCTTGCACGACCTTGCCGTTAACCCGAATGCGGGAGAGGTTACGATCTGAGTTGTAGAACTTCTCCATCACCCGCCCGTTGGAGTGGGACATTTTAGCGTAAAACTCCTGGTAGGTGGCATCGTAGTTATATTCATAGAAAGTGCCCCATCCGTTTCCATTAACGACGCTCTGGAGGGCGCCGTAGGCGGGATCGTAGGCCATGGCCCGGACGATGCCGCCGGGGAGGGTTTTCTTGGTCAGGCGCCCGCTGGTGTATTCATAGGTAGTCTCATTGCCGCGCAGGTCGGTGTAGGAGGTCAAAAGAGAGCCGCTGTAGGTGTAGGAAACGGTTGCACCGGCGTGATTGGATGCAGTAGCAATAAGGGCACCTGATTGGTAAGTGATCTCCCCGAGGATGACCCCGTCCGACGGACGAGTGACGCGAATCACGCGTCCAGAGCCGTCGAGCGTAAACTCCGCTAAGGTGTTGCCATCCAAACCGATGGATACCGGTTGCCCACTGGCGCTGTATTGCTCCCAGAGGAGCGAGGCCGGGTCGGTAAAGCGATAGCCCGAGCCGATGACTTCAAAGACGCCAACGCCGTCAGTCCAAACGGCTCCGGAGGCTGCATAGTCAACCCCCTGGCGGGTGATGGTCTCAATTACCGCTGGATCGTTGGCCGCCGAGGTAAAGGTGACCGGGGGAAGGATCTCGGTGAAAGACCATCCTGTCTTTGACGAGTATTCCCGGTTGAGCTGCATCTCGAAGCCAGGGAGGTAGATCGACAAGTCGTAGTGGGACTCGAAATAGGTGCGTTCGAGCACGTCGATATAGACGCCTTGATCGGCGTTATATGAAGGATTCTCGGCACGCACCACTGCCAACCCCCAGAGGGACACGGCAGCGAGGACGGCGAACAGCCAGGGCTTTGGGGAATGCGACGGAATCATGGAAGGAAAAGTCGGAGGGAGAATGGTCAAACGGTTCGCTTATTTGCCTTTTTGTTCGCAGCAGGGGTCTGGGTCGCACTCGCAATCCGGTGGTTGCCCCGGTAGCGGAGCCGGTGACGGAGACCAGCCGTAACCCCAACCAGGCCCTGAGCCTCCGCCGGTGCCCCAGCCGCCCCACCACCACCAGCCGGTGCCCGTGCCGCTGCAACCGCTGCCAGAGGCCGTCCAGCAAATGGTGCCAGTCTGGGCGTAGTAGAGGCCGTTGATGCAGACGTAGTCGTAGATATAGGTGGCGCAGACGATCACGCTGCAACCGCTGCTCTGCGGCTCCCCGGCGAGCAGCTCCTGGTCGCAGTTCCCCGGCAGGGCCTCTAAACAGGTGACGCGGTAAGGGATAATGTATACCTCGCCAGCGGCCAGCTTGGTCGGGACGGCATCGAGCAGCTCGTAGTAGTAGTTGGCGTTAGAGGGCGGCGTGGGCAGCGCGAAGTTATCGGCATCGATCAGGCCGTAGTTGGCCAAGGTGATTTCGCCACTGAAGACGTCGCCCGGGCACATCTGCGGAAGGTTGATGGCGGACGGCGTGACCACGACGACCGGCGCGGGCACCTCGGTTTCAAAGGTGGCGGTCAACAGGATTTGGTAGCGGTCT
>DAIQNO010000017.1:0-17731 GCA_036788355.1 Opitutales bacterium
GGGGAGGGCACTTGCGGTGGCGGACGATGTCACCGAACTTCTTAACCATGATCGAGTTTATTTCCCCCTTCTGCTGCGGTTCTCCGAACCCCACCCGCTCCCCTTTTCACCGCCGGGCCCATCGTGTCGGGGGCGGCGCGTTGGCGATGATGCTGGCCCTCCTTGCGATTTCGCTGGGGCGGGCCGACGGGAGCACCGGGAGGGTCGGCGGAACTTCAGAGGGCGGCGGCCATCCAGCCGTCGCGGGAGCCGCAGCCGAGCTACCTTGGGTAGTCTCCGGGGAGGGTCTGACCCTCGACCCAGCGGTGACTTCGGGAGTCTTACCCAACGGCCTGGCTTGGGCGGTAATGCCCAACGCAGAGCCACCCGGCCGGGTCAGCCTGCGCCTCTTGGTGCGGGCGGGCTCCCTCCAGGAGCGAGACGATCAAGCCGGCCTGGCCCACTTTCTCGAGCACATGGCCTTTAACGGCTCGAAGCACTACCCGCCGGGCGCGTTGATCGAGGTGCTGCAGCGCTTCGGGATGGGCTTTGGGGCCGACACCAACGCCCACACCAGCTTCAACGAGACGGTCTATAAACTGGAACTTCCCGCGAACTCCGCCGAAATGCTCTCCGAGGGCCTCCGCGTCCTCCGGGATTATGCAGACGGCCTCCTCCTGTTGCCCCAGGAAATCGACGATGAGCGCGGCGTGATCCTCGCCGAAAAGCGGGCGGGTGACACCATTGCGTATCGCACGCAGCTCGAGACCTGGCGCACCCTGCTTCCGGAAAGCCTGCTGCCCCGGCGTTTTCCGATCGGCGAGACCGAAGTCATCCAGTCCGCTCAGCGAGACCGCTTTGAGCACTACTACCAGACCTGGTATCGCCCGAGCCTCGCGGCGGTAGTGGTGGTCGGCGACCTGGAACCCGACGCAGCAGCGCACGCTGTCGAGACTTTCTTTGGCGACTGGGTAGAGTCCCAGACCCCCGTTCCGACGCTCGAGCTCGGCCCGATCAACCCGCGGAGCTTTCAGGTGAAGGTTCACCCTGAGCGTGAGGCGGCGGCTACCGACCTGGCCTTCTACGTGGCCCGGCAGTTTCAACGCGGCCCGGACTCCGCCGCACGCCGGGTGCAGCGACTGCGCGAAGGCATGGCCAACAGCATCCTCAATCGTCGCTTTGAGCGGCTGGCCAAAGCGGAGGGATCACCGATCGCCAGCGGCTACGCGACGGCCTGGGACTACCTCGATTACCTCGACCTGGCAGCCGTGCAAGTCACGGCCTTGCCGGGCCAGGAAGCCGACGCGACGCGCCTGCTGGAGCAGACCTGGCGGGCGGCCATCGAGCTTGGCTTTCAGGAGGCAGAGCTGGCCGAAGTCGCCGCCAACCGCCTCCGCGCCGCACGGCAGGACGTTCAATCAGCGGCGACCCGGCGCTCCCGGGAGCTGTCCTCGGCCCTAACCGCCAGCCTCTCCAGCGGCGAGGTCTTTACTTCCCGCGAAGCCGACTTGGCCCTCGTCGAAGCAGCCATCGCCAACTTTACAGCAGCAGAGGCCACCGAGCTCTTCCGGCAACTCTGGGGAGAGGCTGAGCCCGTGCTCTGGGTGACTGGCCCGTTGACCGAGGACACTCTGGCCGAGGTCGACGATCCCGCTTCGGGGCCGACGCCCGACGAAACCGGGGCCACTGACGGATCTGACTCGAAAGCGGACCTCAATGCCGGGCGAGTGGAGACCGAGAGTGCCGATAACCACAGCGCGATTCAATCGGTCTCGGCGTTACTGGAGCGTCGTTTCACCGCGGTTTACCGGGCTTCGCAGGCCCTTCCGGTGATGGCCCCAGAGGAGATTCTCGGCGATGACTGGGGCTACCACTCCATCGGTGCAATCACCGGGGTGCAGCAGCCCGCCACCGTAGTCAGCGACACCCATCACGAGTCCCTCGGCATCCGGCAGATCGCCCTGAGCAATGGGGCGCGCCTGAACCTCAAGCCAACCGATTTCGAGGCCAACACCGTCCGCGTTCAGGTTCGGGTCGGGGACGGTCGCCTTTCCCAGGAAAGCCACCAGGAGGGCCTGGAGCGCGTGGCGGCAGCAACGCTCATCACTGGGGGCCTCGGGCGGCACGACTGGGAAACCGTCCGCCGACTCCTGGCCGCTGAGAACGTCTCCGTGGGCTTCAGTGTGGGCGACGATGCTTTCCTCTTCTCGGGGCAGTGCGCGACGGAAGATTTCACCCGTCAGCTCCAGCTCATCGCGGCCTACCTAGTCGATCCGGCCTTTCGCGAGGAAGCATTGCGGCCCTTTCATGGCAGCCTCGAGCAGACCTACCGGTCGCTGCAACGCACCCCGGAGGGCGTCAATGCCGATCGGGTGGCCCGCTTTTTGGCCCAGGGGCACTGGCATTTTGGCTACCCGGCGCAAGATTGGCTAAGGGCGTGGACGATGGGCGATGTTCAGGCGTGGCTGACGCCACAGTTTCAGGAAGGTTACCTGGAAATCTCGGTGGTCGGGGCCATCGACCCCGAGACGGTGGTGACGGCGTTCACCGAGGTCTTCGGCTACCTGCCGCCCCGCCAAGCCGCTTCTCTGGTGGCCCCGGCCCCGGCGGGGCCTCGGGTAGCCCTCCCGACCGGGGTTGACGTTGCCGAGTTCCTGGTCGAGTCCCGCATCCCTAAGGGCCGGGTTTCCGTCTTGTGGCCGACGGCTGACATGCCCTCGGACATCCAACGCTCCCGCCGCCTCAACCTCCTCTCCAGGATGATCGGCGATCGCCTCCGCGTGACCGTCCGAGAGGAGCTGGGGGAGGGCTACAGCCCCTATGCCTACCACGTCGCCAGCGAGTTTTACCCTGATTACGGCTACCTGATGCTGGGCAACGTCGCTGAGCCCGCCAAACTTCGGGCCAACGCCGAGCTCCTCGCCAAAGTCGGCCTCAGTGCGCTCTCGGAGCCCTTCACCGAGGATGAGCTGCGCCGCTCGCTCGACCCCCTGCTGACCTTCCTCACGGAATACCAGCGCGACAACGGCTACTGGCTGGGGCGCGTCCTTTCTGGCAGCCAAGCCCGCCCGGAGCAGCTCCACTGGGCCGAGACCCTGGCACCGGATTACGCGGCGATCACCCTCTCCGAAGTCCAGACCCTGGCCGAAACCTACCTCCGCGCCACCCGACCCCTGCACCTCCTCATCACCCCCGCAGCTTCAGAATGACGGTGGAACCTAATCTCCCGCAGTACCTTTCAAGATTCTGCGGGAGCCACTCTTGGGGGCTAAACGTGCAAGGCACCGTGGGCGTGCAGCAGCTCGGCAATCTGGATGGCGTTGAGTGCCGCGCCCTTCCAGAGTTGGTCGCCCGAGACGAAAAAGGCCAAGCCGTTGTCCAAGGCGGTGTCGATGCGCAGTCGGCCGACGCCGCAGGCCGCCCGCTCACTGTAGTCGCGGGGCATCGGGTAGCGTCGAGCCGCCGGATCGTCGCACAACTCCGCACCGGGGAACTTCGCAATGGCTTCCCGGGCGATGGTCAGGCTCACCGGACGCTCAAACTCGGCATGGACGGCCACGCTATGGGCGCGAAACACCGGCACCCGCACGCACGTCGTGCTGACCCGTAAGTCGGGCAGACCGAGGATCTTGCGCGACTCGTTGGCCATTTTGTGCTCCTCCTTGGTGTAGGCGTCCTCCAGGAAGACATCGACTTGCGGGATCAGGTTAAAGGCGATTGGATAGGGGAATGCCTCCCCCGGCGGCACCGGTTCACCGGCCAGCATCGCCGTCGCCTGGGCCGTCAACTCCGGGATGCCGGCATCACCGACCCCGGAAACCGCCTGGTAGGTGCAGGCCACGAACCGACGCAACCCAAAGCACCGATGCAGCGGCGTCAGGCCCATCAGAGCCACCGCCGTCGAGCAGTTCGGGTTGGCCAGCAACCCGCGATGGGTCAGCGCCGCCTCGGGATTCACCTCCGGCACCACCAGCGGCACGGCGGCATCCATCCGGAAGGCCGAGGAGTTATCAATCACCACGCAACCGCGTTTCACGGCCTCCGGCGCGAGTTGCAGGCTGACCCCTGCCCCGGCACTGAAAATCGCCACGTCCAGCCCCTGAAAAGCCTCCGGCGTGGCCTCGGCCACCGTCCAGGACTGGCCGCCAAAACTCACGACCCTGCCTACCGACCTCGCCGAGGCCAGCGGCACCAGGGCGGCCATCGGAAAGCCTCGCTCGACCAGTAGCCGGATCAACTCCTGACCCACCGCACCGGTCGCCCCCACGATCCCGACCCGATATTCCTTTTTCGCAGCACTCATTTCGATTCAACCCTTCCGAAACTGCCGAAAATGCCCCCCGAAAACCGCCAAGTCCAACCTCAACTGAAGACCCTTTCGGGTATCAACGCGCTGCCCGCACTGAGGACGCGCCCCAGGCCCGAAAACCGGCGTCTCCTCGGTGAACCGGCCGCAAAATCCAGCTGACTCAGGCCTTCTAGTTCCGAGACCGGGAGGCCCGTCCCGGTCATCCTAAGCGATACCGAGAGCCTTAAACGCCAGCGCCTTTTCGTCGAGCAACTCTTGGTTGGAAGCGGCGATCTTTTCCCGTGCGTAATCGGTCAAGGAAAGCCCCTCCACCACGCGGATGGAACCATCGACCTCTACGCGGATCGGCAAGGAGGTAATCAGACCCGCCGGAGTGCCATATTGACCCTTGGACAGCACGCAGACGCTGTGGAAGTCCCCCGCCGGGGTCGGGGTGGTCAGGCTGACTACGGTATCGACCACGGCGTTGGCCGCCGACGCAGCCGAGGAAGCGCCCCGAGCCTCGATGATCGCCGCCCCGCGCTTACCGACCGTCGGCACGAAAGTGTCCCGCAACCAGGTTTCATCGCCGATGACCTCGGTGACCGGCTGGCCATGGATGGTCGCGTTGTAAAAGTCTGGGAACATCGTCGGGCTGTGGTTACCCCACACGCACAGCTTCTGGATCGCCGCCACGGGAACCCCGGCCTTTTGGGCGAGCTGGCTCTTCGCCCGGTTCTCGTCGAGGCGGGTCATCGCGAAAAAGTTCTCCGAAGGCAGCGACGGCGCACTGGTCATCGCGATCAGACTGTTGGTGTTACAAGGATTTCCCACCACCAGCGTCTTGCACGACGGCTTGGCATGGGCCGCGATCGCCTTTCCCTGGCCCGTGAAGATCTTGCCGTTGATCCCCAGCAAGTCCGCCCGCTCCATGCCCTGTTTCCGGGGAACTGAGCCGACCAGCAAAGCCCAGTCACAGTCGCGGAAGCCGACCGCAAGGTCGTCCGTCTGCACAATCTCCGTAAGCAGCGGGAAGGCGCAATCATCGAGTTCCATCGACACCCCGCGCAAGGCGTTGAGGGCTGGCGTGATCTCGATCAGGTTCAGCGCAACGGGCTGATCCGCGCCAAACATCTGGCCCGAAGCAATGCGAAAAACCAGGGCGTAGCCGATGTTACCAGCGGCTCCCGTGACGGCGACTCGGATGGGTGCTTTCATAAGAATTAAGAATAGGAGGACGGGCCTTGAAACAGCGTTGTTATTACGTTACCGACCCATAGCAAGACTCACGAGCACCGCCGGTGCAAGCCCAACCCGATCCAGAACCCCGCTTTTTTCCCACCGCCCTACCCCGGTCTGATTTCGGTGTCTCCTCCGGAGTCGGTGCCGATCTGGGCGAAACCACCACTTCACGTGGCCAGTTCGCCAAAACCACGGGAAAATCGTCCTCCGGCGGTTGGCAGCTCACAAAAAGCCGTTATCATAAGTTAACGATCAACAACCAAGGTCGTTCTGAAAATTATGAAGAAAAACACTACGCTCTCTCTCGCCACCCTGACCATGGTGGCTGCTTTGGCACTCTCTCCAGCGACCAGCTTCGGCTACGGTAGCGGCAAGTCGGACTATTCCGCCAAAATGGAGAAGAAAGTCGGCGACATCGTTGACGTTGCCGTCGGTGCCGGCTCCTTCACCACGTTGGTGGCCGCCGTCCAGGCCGCTGGGTTGGTCGATGTCCTCAAGGGCCCAGGGCCCTTCACCGTTTTCGCCCCAACGGACGAAGCCTTCGCCAAGTTGGCCCCCGGCACCGTCGAAAGCCTCTTGCTGCCGGAAAACAAGGCCACCCTTATCGCGATTTTGACCTATCACGTTGTCGCCGGTAAGGTGACTTCGGACATGGTTGCCCCCGGCGAAGTGCCCACCGTGCAGGGTTCGACCCTGACGGTATCCGTCTCGGACGGCATCGTGATGGTCGATCAAGCGAAAGTCGTCACCGTGGACATCATGGCCTCCAACGGCGTGATCCACGTGATCGACTCCGTGATCCTTCCAGAATAGCGCATCGAAGCACCGGTGTTTTTCAGGGCACCCCCCAGGGGCGTTCCTTAAAAACGGTGCCGACCGCTTCCCCTAGCCCGCCCACCGAGAAAACAGCCCCGGCTGTTTTCTCCGAGGCGGGTTTTTTATGCCCGCACCCAAGGGGTGAGCCGTGCCGATCTCTCGATTCGCGATGGACAAGCTCCGGGTGCCAGTGCTTAGTTCAAGGTTTCTCATGACTGAAAGCCCATTTTACAACTTTGCTGTCGATTTAGCCCAAGAGTCGGCCGAGTTGATCCTGAAGCACTGGTGCCGAGGAGGGCTCAACGTGAGCCTCAAGGCCGACCGGACGGTCGTGACCGAGACCGACCGCGAGGTGGAGCTGCGGATGCGGGAGCGGATTAAGGCTACCTACCCCGACCACGGCATCATCGGGGAGGAGTATGGTAACGACCGCGCCGATGCGGAATACGTCTGGATTCTCGACCCAATCGACGGCACCGTGAGCTACGTTCACGGCATCCCGCTTTTTGGCTGCCTTTTCGGACTTCTGCATCACGGCCAGCCGATTCTCGGCGTGATTCAGCAGCCGATCCTCGATCAACTCTGTATCGGTGACGGCACCATGACGACTTTGAACGGCCTACCCTTGCATTGTGGGAGCAAGACAGAGCTTTCCGAGGCGGTGTTGCTCTGCACCGACCCCCGCCGCCCCCACGTCCACCAAGACGGGCCAGCTTTCGACCGCCTGATCCGCAAGGTGCATACCTATCGCGGCTGGGGGGATTGCTACGGCTACCTGATGGTGGCGAGTGGGCGGGCGGACGTGATGCTCGACCCGGTGATGTCACCCTGGGACCTTCTGCCGCTGGTGCCGATTTTGCGCGGCGCGGGGGCGGTCATTACCGACTGGGCCGGTAACGACCCCGTGAAGGGGGCCTCGGCCATCGCGGCCAGCCCCGCCATCCACGCCGCCGTCCTACAGGAGTTGCACGGCTGATGGCGTTTGCGCCCCTGATGTTACCGCTTTGTTTCGTGGCTAAGCCGATGAAAAGCATTGCTGCCTATTTCGCGGCGATTGTCGCAGCCGCTTTATTGTCATCAGGTCTCGGCGCGGCTTTTGCGGGAGTGGTGGCCATGGTTTCCCGCCCTTTTGTCGAGAGCCTTTTCCCGCTGCTCGCCCCCTCAGAGGTCGGCAGCTACGCCATGGCGATGGGCATGATTGTGGGCCTTTTTCTCGGGGCTGGGGCGGGGACGGTGGCAGTCGGGCTGCACGTGGCTCGCGAGATCGCGATGCACCGAGCGAAACTTGCCTCCGGCGGTTCTTCTGAGCAGCCATGACACCCGGCTCCATCGGCGCGGAAGACCCCCAGACCCATCGGGAGGCTTGGGTTGTCGGTGAAGCGGTGATCCGCGCGGAAGCTGCGGCGCTTTTGGAGGTGATTCCCGGCCTTCAGACACCCTTTCCGGAAGCCGTGGCACTGCTGGCAGGCATCACGGGTAAAGTGGTGGTCACCGGTCTGGGTAAGTCCGGCATCGTGGCCCACAAGATTGCGGCGACGCTGGCCAGCACGGGGACTCCGGCGTGCTTCCTCCACGCCGCCGAAGCGGCCCACGGGGATCTTGGCCTGGTACAACGCCAAGATGCCATCTTGATGATCTCGGCCAGCGGCACCACGGCGGAATTGGTCGGACTACTGCCCCGCTGGCAGGCCCTGGGGCTGCCCGTGTTGGGGCTGCTCGGTCGGCAGGGCACCGCGCTGGCGCGGTCGTGCCACGTCGTGCTGCCGATCGGCGTGGCCAGGGAAGGTTGCCCTTTGAATCTCGCCCCGACCAGCAGCAGCACGGTGGCGATGGCCGTCGGTGATGCCCTTGCAGCGGCGTTGTTGGTCCGCCGAAACTTCACCGCCGCAGACTTTGCCCAGCTACACCCCAGCGGCTTTCTCGGTCGGCGGTTGGGCCTCTGCGCTCGCGACGTCATGCACTGTGGCGAGGTGCTCCCGGTAGTCGGAGCAGAGGCTACCTTCCGTGAGGTGCTGCTGGAACTGACCCGACCCAACCTGGGGGCCGTCTGCGTCGTGGAAGACCCCAGGGTGGCCGCGACCGGGTGCCTGCCCAAGCTCGTGGGCATCATCACCGATGGCGACGTCCGCCGCCACCTGCTGCGCGATGGCACCGACCCGCTCCGAGCCACGGCGGCGAGCCTGATGACCCGTCAGCCCAGGACTGCCCGGCCCGACCAGCCGCTCGATGAGGTGCTGTCCCTCCTGGAGCGGCACCACATCTACGTCGCGCCGGTGGTTGACCCCGAGGGCCGACTGGTCGGCCTGCTGCGGATGCACGACATTCTTGGCCCGAGCTAGAAACCCCTGCGTCCGTAAAAGTGGTTGCGCGGCGACCCGCGCTGACTCAGCGCTTCGCAGTCAGCAAGCTCAGCGCGGCGAGGGCCCGCTGGCGGCCCACCTTGTGGTCGATGATCGGCAGCGGGTAGGATTCCCCGAGGCGCACCCCGGCTCGCCGCAGCGTGGCGCCGTCGGCCTCCCACGGCTGGTGGATCACCTCTGGCGGTAAGGCTGCCAACTCGGGAACCCAACGGCGGACGTAGTCGCCGTGCGGGTCGAACTTGGCCCCCTGGGTCATCGGATTAAAGATGCGGAAGTAAGGCGCAGCGTCGGCCCCGCACCCGGCTGCCCACTGCCAGCCTTGGGTGTTACTGGCGAGGTCGGCATCGACCAAGGTATCCCAGAACCACGCCGCACCGGCCTGCCACGGCTGGAGGAGATGCTTCACCAGCAGCGAAGCCACCACCATCCGCACCCGGTTGTGCATCCAACCGGTCTCGTAGAGTTGCCGCATCCCGGCATCGACGGTCGGATAGCCGGTCCGTCCGCGCTCCCAAGCCCGCTGCGCCTTGGCGTCAGGCTCCCACGGAAAGGCCGCGTATTCCGCCCTTAGCGGCTCCGACGGCAGGTGCGGGAAGTGAAACAGCAGGTGGTAAGAAAACTCCCGCCAGGCAATCTCGGCCAGGTATTTCGCCAACTTCTCCGGGATTGGGCCAATCCTTGCCTCAGAGCCGAGGACCCCGCTCCAGACCTCCCGCGGGCTGAGCTGGCCGTGCCGGAGGTAGGGTGACAACCGAGAAGTGCCGTCATGGTCAGGGCGATCGCGCTCGGTGGGATAGGCCGCCACTGCCCCAGCCGCAAAGTCGGACAACCGCCGCAACGCCGCCACCCGAGTCGGCTCCCAGGCGGCTGCCAGGCCAGCATCCCAGCGGATTTTCGGCAGTAATCCCAGTGCGTCCAGCACCTGCCCAAGAGACTCCACCTTCCGCCGTAGCTCTAAATCAGGAGCCCGCGCCCGCAGCAGCTCATCGTCCAGTGGCACCGGTGCCGGAACCTCCAGGGTCTGCAGGTGCCGCCAAAACGGGGTGAAAACCTGGAACGGCTTGCCCGTCTTGTTCAATACCGTGCCGGGCTCGAAAAGCAGCCCACCGGTAAAGCTGCGGGCTTCCAGGCCCTGCTCCCGCAGAGCCGCCTTGATCGCTGCGTCGCGTTCCCGGATCGCTGGCTCATAGCGACGGTTCCAGAACACCGCCCCGGCCCCGATGGCCGCCGCCACCGCCCTCAGCTCCGCCAGCGAAGCCCCAACCCGCAAGACCAACGGCAGCCCGAGCTCCCGCAACTGCGCTTCAAAGTCGGCCAAAGCATGGTGCAACCACCACCGGGAAGCCCCTCCGGGAGCCCAATTTCCCTCCCCAGCCTCATCCAGAATAAAAACCGGCACCACCGCGCCCCCTCGCGCCAACGCCGCTCCCAGTGCCGGTTGATCCGACAGCCGAAGGTCGTGGCGAAGCCACACAATGCTGGGAGGCGCTGAGACCATGCCAGAAGGGAAAGGCGATGCCGACTAAAGGCAACCACCGCCTCCCGTTTTCGCCGCGCTGCCGACTTGCTCGCTGCGTTCCGCCACAATCTTTCCCCGCCGGAGTATTTCCCGGCAGGAAATCCCGCCAGACGCGCCTCCAGAAGGAAACGCGATCTTACCGACCGTAACGACACCATCAACCGACCGTAACGACACCATCGAGCGTCACCCAACGCAGAGCTCACCGAGCGAAGGCCGACGACCACGCCCCAAAACAAAAGCCGCCGCCCCTTGCGAGGCGACGGCTTAAGCTACCACTACTGCTACTACTGCTAACGTCACCGGTCTCCCGCGTGACAACAATAATGTAACATTTCCGTAACAGAATTGCTATCAGGTAAATCCTGTATTTTTTACAGATTTTTCGCAAGAGAGATTGAGTTTCTGCCTCCCCAGTAACGGCAAGTTGGGGCCATCATTTCCGGTAATCAGATCGAGACCGCCCGCATCGCCTCGTGGCGGGCAACCTCGGCCAACGGCGTCGAGAGGTATCGCTCCGAGGCGCTGCAACCGATGGTCACAATGCGCTTTCCGGCCATTTCCGGGCGGGCCGCCACCCGCAGCGCGGTGTAAACGTTGGCCCCGGTCGAAATCCCCGCCGGAAGCCCCTCTTCGCGGGAAAGGCGCTGTGCCGTCTCGAAGGCGATCTCGTTACTGACCGTCAAAATCTCGTCGATAATGTCTCGATTGAGGTTCTTTGGGATGAAACCGGCCCCGATCCCTTGGATCTTGTGGGGGCCAGGCTGCCCGCCAGAGATCACTGGACTGCCCTCCGGCTCTACCGCGATGGTATGGAGGTTGCGGCGGCTCTTGACGACCTCGGAAACCCCCGTGATTGTTCCTCCGGTGCCGACCCCGGACACAAAAACGTCAATTTCGCCATCCAGATCGCGCCAGATTTCTTCCGCCGTTGTCCGGCGATGGACTTCCGGGTTGGCCGGATTCTCAAACTGCTGGGGCATAAACGCCCCGTCGTGGCTCTCCACCAAGGCCCGTGCCTGCGCGATCGCGCCGCTCATCCCCTTCGCGCCTGGAGTCAGAACGATCTCGGCCCCCAGCAGGTGCAACAAAATCCGCCGCTCCATCGACATCGTTTCCGGCATCGTCAAAATGCACCGGTAGCCCTTGGCCGCGCACACAAAAGCTAACGCGATGCCCGTATTCCCCGAGGTCGGCTCAATCACCAAGCCCCCCGGCTTTAATCGGCCATCCCGCTCGGCAGCCTCAATCATCGCCTTACCAATCCGGTCCTTCACGCTGGACAGCGGATTAAAAAACTCGCCCTTCACGTAAACCTCCGCGTGCAGGCCAGCGGTCAGGCGGTTCAACTTAATCAGCGGTGTGTTGCCCACTGAATCGATGATCGAGGCTACTTTCATAAAATGGTAATTTCGGTTGAACGGACGAGATTGCGACGGCGGCTCTTCACCTTCGTCGGGTGACCCATAACTCATCGGATTTTCACCCCTAAGTCAAGCGACTCGGCACCGGCGGCCCACGGAACTCAGTCCTTCCTGTGTCGAGGCCCGCCGATCCAAGTTCTACCCCGGCACGACCAAACCTCAGCCGCCGCCGAGTAATTTCCGCAAGAATAGCCGCCGATGATGCGGCGTCGGCCCCAGCTCCCGCAAGGCCTGCTGGTGGAACCGGCAACTACCGTAACCCTTGTTGGACTCCAAGCGATATTCCGGAAAGGTTTTCGCCAACTCCACCATCAACGAGTCGCGGTGGACTTTGGCCAAAATCGAGGCCGCCCCGATAGCCCACGAAAGCCCGTCCCCGCCGACCACCCCCCAGTGTTGCCAGGGAAACGGGCGCAACGGCAGGCCGTCCACCGCGACCACTGGGGGCCTGGGCTTACCCACCACCACGGTTGGCAGCGCCAGAACCCCCTGCCCAGACCCCGCAACCCGCGGAGACCACCGGCGCCCAGCACCCGCCTCCAGCGTCAACCCCGCTGCCGCTGCCACCGCCTGCAAGGCCCGCCCCATCGCCAACCGCGTCGCTCCGAGGATGTTTTCCGCCTCGATCTCCGCGACCGTGCCCTCCGCCACGGCCCAGCAAAGCCGCCCCTGTACCGCCCAATCTCGCAGTTCGGTGGCCACCTCCGACCGCTGCTCCGGAGAGAGCCTCTTCGAGTCACCCACCCGGAGTGCCCGAGGCTCTGCCGCCAGAGCCCGCCAGCCCGCTGGCGCCAACCACACCGCCCCGGCCACCACCGGCCCCGCCAGGCACCCTCGACCGGCCTCATCCACCCCCACCACGCCCGCGCCGACCTCCGCAGACCACAGCGGTGAACTTCCACCCGGTGCCTCGCTCTCCCCCCCACCCAGGAATCCCTCCCCTGAGGCCGCCAGCGCTCGATCGAAGCGCAAGGCCTCGGGCAGGGCTGCAGCTTGACCCTCTGGGCCACCGGCCTGGCCGTCCCGGCGGCGGGCCTTTTTCCGCGGTTTCGCGCCGGTCACGCTTAAAAACCCTCCTCCGCCCGGACCTCCGGCCAAGCCCGCTTCAGGGACAGCAGGGCCGCGTGGGCCACGCAATGGTGGATCTGGCCCGTAGCGGCCATCTCCAGCGCCTCCTCCAGCGAAAACTCCCCCACCGCGATTTCTTCGTTGGCATCCAGTTCCTGCAACCCGCCCACCACGCAACCGGTCGCCAAAATGAAATGCGCCCGGTTATTCATGATTGCCGGGTTGGGATGCACCCAGCCTAGATACCGCGCCCGCGCCACCTGGTAACCCGTTTCCTCCCGAAACTCCCGCAGACCAGCCGCTACCAGGTCTGCCCCATCTGCCGCATCCACCACGCCCCCCGGTGGTTCCCACGACAACTCATCCACCCCGTAGCGGTATTGATTCACCAAAATCAACCGACCCACCGGCGTCAGCCCCAGCACCAACACCCAATCCGCCGTATCAATCACGAAAAACGCCCCCGCCCGCCCATCCGTCGGGTGCCGAAACGGGCGGCGGTTGACCTTGAAAATCCGACAATCGGCGACCACCTCGGCCTCCCCCGGCAACCACTTCGGCGGCAACCCCCCGCAACCGCCGACCGCGACCACCGCCAGCGAGCCCTGCGCTGCCCCTAACTCCTCCGGTTGCCCATCCATCCCACCACCGCACCGCCAAGCCCCGTCCTTGGCAAGCTCCCATCTGCCAAAAATGCCCTCCATTCGGCCACCCCGTGCCTCCCAGGAAAGCCCCTCCCGCGGCCAGAACTCAACCGTGGATCGTTTTCCCGAAACGGATCGCCACCGGCGACCCCACCGCCAGAAACACCGAGGAAGGTCGCTGCGACAACGGCTCCGCAAACTGGGCTCCATAGAGCGCACCCGCCCGGCACTCGATGGAGTAGTCCCGCACCGGGCGGGTCAACCAAGACCGGTGGACGACCTCGTATTCCGTGGTCGATCGCTGGCCGCGCCGCGCGTAACCCCAGTAATGCTCCGCAATAAACTGCTCCTCACTCCCTTCGATCAGCGGCTGCGGCTCGCCATCCGTCGTCACCTCCAGGTGGTTCCAATGGCCCTGATGCTGCCACTCATAACGGTAGCGTTGCGACGACGGTGACTCTTCCCAACGGTGGCGCATCGGCATCGCGCCATAGCGCTCACCGTAAAGCCCATTGGCCACCCAGGTAATGGCCCGCTTCGGCACAATTTCGCTGATAAACACCACCCCGCGCTTCCATTCCCCAGCGTCGCAATAGCGGACGTAGAACCGCAAATTAACCTCCTCGAAGCACTGGTGAAACGGCACCGGCACCCCCAACAGGCGCGTGCGATCGAAAAGAAAACCCACCAAGCTGGCGTAACACCGGCCATGCCAAGTATCGAGTTCTGTGCCCGGCGGCAGATACGGACGCAAAATACCCTCCTCAATCACGTAGTTAGCCATGATGAGGTTGCGCCAGGTAGCCGTGAGGAAAGTAAACGCCATGTTCGATAAGTTGGTTCCTGGAAAAAAAAGACCCTCGTTCGATCCGCTGTGCCTCCTGACCTCGATCTCACCGCACCCCCCCAACAGCTCATCGCCCTCAACGGGAGCCGGTGTCCTGACCTACCCGCCAGGGAAGCCGAGACCCAAAGCTCTCTGAGGCAGAACGACCTTCGTCTCCAATTCCACCTCCCCAGGCTGCACCTTACCAGGCAAAAACACAACTCCAGATCGCCCCCCGCTGTGCTTAAACTGGTAGCGCGGATCGTCCCGATCCGCATCGTTTTGACCGAGGACGTTCATGTCCACCACTTTAACGGGCATCCTTCGCGTGGGTAGCTTGGGGCATCACAAAATTGGTTTGCCTTTATCAGAAAAACTTTCTATTCTAACGTGATGATTTTAGAACGTTTGCCGGAGGTGGTTGCCCTCACCGAGGCCGAAAAGCTATTGCTCGCTGAGGAGATCTGGCGATCGGTCTCAACCGAACGCATCGCGGATGAGCTAACGGACGACCAAAGAGATTTGTTGGACGCACGTTGGCAAGCCTTCCTCGCAAATCCGGCAGCCGGTTCGCCATGGCAAGCGGTGCGTCAGCGCGTGTTTGGGCACTAAGCGATGGCCTATGAACTGACCATCCTCAGCGGTGCTGAGGTCGATCTCCTTAATGCCTATGCCCGCTATGAAGATACAGGATTAGCTACTCGTTTTTACGATGAGACGAATCGAGCCTTTTCGCTGATTGAGCTGTATCCCCGCATGGCTCCCGTAAGTTACCGCGATTTTCGACGCAAGTTGATCGCGAGTTTCCCCTACGGCATTTTTTACCGCGTGATGACGCGCCGTGTTCTGGTTTTCGCCGTTCTGGACTTGCGCCAAAACCCCGAAATCATGCGGAAGCGTCTAACATAAGCTGCTGTAGTAGTGGCATCTTGCCACTTTTTTTACGGGCATCCTCGCGCAACGGTGCCCGTTTTTGTGGTAGCTACGGTTGCTGATTGCGGAAAGGTCGAGGTTGACGAAAGCGACCCGATACGAGACCTTCCTATTGTGTCAACTTACACCATCGAGAAAACGCAAGCAGAGCTTCCGGCTTTGTTGGACGAAGTCGGCGTTAGCCAGGGGGCTTGCGGGATTTCCGTTGGTGGTGAGTTACGGGCCTACCTAATTAGCCGTGAGCGCATGGAGCGCATCGTCGAGACGCTCGAAATGCTTGGCAACCGCGATGCTGTAGGCTCGATACGCGCCTACGAGGCAGGTGGATCGCAGCCCGTATCTCTCGACGCTTTCGATTGGCAGGCATGAGGCCCGTTCAGCTTTATCCAAAGGTTAAAGTATTCCTTCGCGGACTGACACCCGACCCAAAAAGGCGGCTGCGCGATGCACTGCGAAACCTCGGCAACCTCGAAGGTGATTTGCGCGAACTGGAGGCGCCGCTCGATCGTTTACGAGATATTCGAGGCAAGCCTCGGCAGCGATTGATAACCTTTTAAGAATCAGATCCCCATCGTTAAACCTAACTTCTTTTCCAGGTCTGGAATAACACCGTAGCGGAGTTCGGCGACGCGGTTGACTCGGGGGCGCTTTAGCTCGTTGAAAGCACCGGTCACGGCTTGCCAGCTTGCGGCGGTAGCGTCAAAACTCAACCTATGGTTCGGTTTCACCCAAAGTTTTTGACCGATGCCTCGCATCGGCTTGAGGCGGTCCTCCTGCCAATTAAGGAGTGGGAAAAACTGATGGAGGAACTCGAAGAACTCGAAGACCTCCGCGCCTACGACACCGCCAAGGCTTCCCGTGAAGACAGACTGAACTTTGATCAGGCGGTGGCCGGTTGTGAAGTCGAATTAGGTGGGCAAGCTGGATTTTAGTATTGACGGAATAACTCAAAGGCGAACTGCTGGATGCGGAGAATTTCGGACTCTGTCAGTTCGCTGAAAGGATGGGTCGCTGGGCAATTTGCTGACCCGTGCTCCATCCAAGGGTATTCGCAATTTGCAGATTCTTTGTTGATGGCTGGTGCAAGATTTTCTATTTTTCGAGCGATCGGCTCCAGCATCTTCAGATAGGCCCGGAAGGCCGAGGGGTCGAAACGAAAGGCATTTCGCATCAGCACGTTAGATTGACATTGTTGTAGAAAACTTTCGAGCACTTTATGCGTTGCTCTCGGAGGTTCCCCAGATGGTGGACACTTGAAGGACTTCGCAAGTTTCTCCATCGCCATCTGTAAATAGTGTAGCTGATGACAGCGAGGCGTGTCTTTGGAATGCTTTAGGAGCTTAAAGACTTCAAAATCACTTTTAGCCTGCGTGCGGAATGCGTCAGCCCAATTCATCAGTCCAGAACAAGCTTTTGAGCGTCATCCCAGGAACCCCAGTCATCCGGAAGATTCAACTTTCTGACTTCGTCTGGGCGGATCAAGGCAACCCCTGAAGGCGCCAGCATTCCCATTTCTGGAATGGGTGCAAAGTAAAATGGGTCGAGAAAGTCTCCGCTAGGAATCGCATTCGGTTCAATTTCGATCAAGCGGACTTCTTTGTTATCGGGAATCCAATAAAACTCCTGCAAAGATGAATCTAGTGCGCGATTCCGCCGCGCCAGCTCCTTAGCCTGCTGGAATATGGCTTCACTCGGATTCATAAAACACAGTATGGCGGAATACTTCGTGAATGACAAGCATCATTGAACCTTCTCCAGACTTAGCTTCTTTTCCAGGTCTGGAATAACACCGTAGCGGAGTTCGGCGACGCGGTTGAGGTCGTAGCGGCGTTCGGCTTCTTCCATTTCGAGTTTGGCTTTGTCGAGTTGCTCGCGGAGGCGTTGGGAGGCTCCGAGTTCGGCTTTTTCGGCTTCCCATTGGGCGCGGAGGGCGTTGGCTTGCTCGCGGGCTTCGGCGAGTTCGCGGCGGAGGACTTCGAGGCGCAGGCGGCTGGCTTCGTCGCGTTCCTTGGCGAGGGCGGTTTCCTCGATTTCGAGGCGCAGGACGGCACGGTTGAGGGTGTCGAGTTCGGCGGGTAGGCTGTCCATCTCGGTGCGGAGGTGGGCGCAGGCTTCGTCGATGAGGTCGATGGCTTTATCGGGCAGGAAGCGGTCGGAGATGTAGCGGTGGCTGAGGACGGCGGCCTGGACGAGGGCGTTGTCCTGGATGCGGACGCCGTGGTGCAGCTCAAAGCGTTCTTTGAGGCCGCGGAGGATGGAGATGGTGTCTTCGACCGAGGGTTGGTCAACCAGGACCGTCTGGAAGCGGCGTTCCAGGGCTTTATCTTTTTCGATGTATTGGCGGTATTCGTTGAGGGTGGTAGCGCCGATGCAGTGCAGCTCACCGCGGGCTAGCATGGGCTTGAGCATGTTACCGGCATCGACGGCGCCCTCGGCCTTGCCGGCGCCGACGATGGTGTGCAGCTCGTCGATGAAGAGGATGACGCGGCCCTCACTGCCTTTGACTTCGTTGAGGACGGCCTTGAGGCGTTCTTCGAACTCTCCGCGAAACTTGGCTCCGGCGAGGAGGCTGGCCAGGTCGAGGGAGAAGATGGTGCGGTCTTTGAGGCCCTCGGGCACGTCACCGCGGACG
>DAIQNO010000018.1:0-13612 GCA_036788355.1 Opitutales bacterium
CCTCACGGACTTGGCGGGCGGTTCGGTGCAAGCCGAGAATCGCGCGACCGGGGGAGCCGTTTTCACCGTGCTGCTGCCACGCAGGCCCGCCGCCTTGCGGCACCCACGGGCAACGCTATCGCCAGAGAGCAACCGAGCCCTCTCCTGCCCGGGGGATCCAGCAATCTCCCCTTTAAGCGGCGAGCCAGACTGGGAAATCCCCACCTCGCCCGTTCCCGCCCGGAGCATCACTGACCGGGCTGCCCGGAAGAACCATCGGACCCGCCGCAACGTCCTCTACGTCGAGGATGAGCCTTCCCTCCGGATGCTGGCCACCGACATGCTCCAGATGCTCAACTGCCGAGTTACGTTGGCCAACGACGGCCAGGAAGCCTGGGACCTCATCCAGCGATCCCCCGACTACTTTCACCTGATCTTCAGTGATTCCCGGATGCCTAACCTCAGCGGCCCTCAACTGGCCAAAATGGTCAAGGAAACCTACCCCCACCTCCCCTTCGTCCTAGTGACCGCCTTTTCGGACAGTGCCACTGAGCGCGAGGTGCGGCGCCTCGGCCTCGAAGCAGTGCTGTATAAGCCGTTCATGCTGGAGGACCTGGAGCGGACGCTCAACATCCTCAGCGGAGGCAACCAACCGTCCGATCCCACAAAACCTGCGACGCTGCCATGAGCCACCGGCGACGTCCCCACCGGCCCGCGCCACCGCCCGAGACTCCCCATGATGGCGGCCGATCCGGGAAGCTTGATTCAGGCGATGACGGCCACCCTCCACGTAGCTGGAAGACGCGCTGGTGGCAACCCGTGGCCATCACCGTGGCCATTACTCTGGTTTCGCGGGAACCAACCCCCGCCCTGCCCGATTTCTCCCTCGTCTCGCAGGACAAGATTGGCCACTTCGCGGTCTATGGAGCCCTCGCTACGGCGTGGGTCCGGTGTGGCCAGCCAGGGCAGCGGCCAACGGCGTTTTGGATGGCCCTGGCCTTTGGTTGGGCGGCGGGCTTCGGCTTGCTCGATGAGCTGCACCAATCACGGGTGCCCGGCCGCTTTTTTGAATGGGCCGACTGGCTCGCCGATGTTCTAGGCGCTGGGACGGCCGTGGCCCTCTATCGCTGGTGCCCCTGGTGGCGCACCCCCCTGGAATGGAGCCTCCTCAGACGCCGTCAGTGCTGCACTTCACCCTGCTCGGGTGCGGCTTACGACGTTTCCCTGGCGGAAGGCCCTCCACCGGCGCCCCTGGCTCCAGAAGCCGAAGAAACGGCGTTTCCGGAGCCACTTTTCTCGCGAGTTGCGGAAAACCCCACCGGCGATCGACCTCAGCGCACCGTGGATCATGGTTAGCGTCGAAGCCAAGCCTCAGCTCGGGCGGGCTCTCAGCAACCGCCCCCCGACCCCAGGATCGACTCTGGCCGCCGCTCCTGCCGGTTCGCCGCCGGCGACCGTGCCGATCGTCCCGGTGCGCCCCCTGGCCCCGTCGGGTCTTGGATCGGCCTGTCTGGTCGCGGGGGTGCTAGGAGCCTTGCTTTTCGCCTCCGGAAGCACCGCCACGGAGCTGGCCCGAGCTTACGCCTATTGGACGGCGGTGGGCCTGCTGCTAAGCGGATTGCTCGACCTGGGGGGCGGCCTCCGCAACCTGCTCCGGGTCGATCTGCTGTGCCTGGCGGCCCTGTTTTTTCTGACCCTGGCGGAGTTTTTCCTCCCGCAGCCGCTCTTTGAGTCGTGGCACACCGTAGCCTCGGTCGAGCCTGCGCTGAGGCTGGTGGCCTGGTGTATCATCGCGATTGCCGTCGGTCGTCATTTCGTGCCGCCCTCACGGGTGCAAGCCCGGTGGCTCCAATTCGGAGAGATTCCGGTCGGCCAGCTCGTCATCCTCTTTTTCGCAGCCCTCGCGCTCGGGACCCTGCACATCTGGTTGGCCATTGGGCTCAACCCCGCCGCCTTTTGGGAAGAGGTTACCGGGCCGCGTTTCGACGTCTCCTGGGGCCGCGGTCGGCTCGGTAACTGGAAGGCTCTGATCTATGAGCTGAATCTGCTGTTCTACGTCATTCCCCCGCTGGCGGCCCTCCTCTGGCACCGCCGGGCGCAGGTCGCCATCCTCGCGCAGGCGGGGGTCGCGGTGGGGCTCGTGATGGTGCTGCTGCTGGGCTTTACCGGAGGCACCCGCAACGTCCTGGCCGCCTACCTCGCGACGTTTCTCGGGGGTTACATCATGGGGCATCCCAAGTTAAACTTCCTCAAAGCCGGAGCCGTCACCCTCGCGATCGGAGTGCTTTTTCTGGTGGCCTCCCACCACATGCTAGGCTTCCGGAACATCGGCCTGCGGGCCTATCTCGAACGTGAACAAGCCGCCGCCAGCGCCGCCCTGATCGGCTCAACCGACCCAGACCAAGCCAAGAGCGATCTCAGCCTCCACGTGGACCTCAACCTCAACGCCATCGCCGTGCTGATGGACGTCTTTCCGGAAAAATACGGCTACCTTGGCGCTGAAATCCCCTGGAACGCCCTTATTAAGCCGATTCCCCGGGCCCTCTGGCCCGGCAAGCCGGAGGGCCTCTCCATCAGCATCGAGGAAGCCATGGGCGTCCAAAACATGACCATCGCCACCACCTATATCGGCGAAGCCTACCTAATCGGCGGCTGGCTGCCCGCCCTGCTGACTTCACTCCTCATCGGAGCGGCTGCCGCCTGGTGGAATCGGCTGGGCAACCACCTCGACTCCACCTACGCCATCCTGGTCTACGCCTCTGGGCTCTTTGCCTTCGCACTCACGATGCGCAGCCTCCTCTGGACCACCACTGCCCTCCTCCCCACCGCTGCCCTCGTGGTCGGCCACCACTTCTTCTTACGACCACGCAGCAAAACTCCGCCAAATTTGCCCGTCGCCGAAGGCCAGAAAAATCCGCCCGCTTCAGCCCCGCTCGACTACGATTCGGCCACCAGCCGTCAACCCTGCTAACGCTTCGGAAACGCCACTCCGGCTGCACCGCCACCTGACCGTCTCGGCAACGGAACCAGACTCCAGCAGCACGCAGGACTCCCCTCCGCGCAAAATGCCATCCGAGGTTCTACCAACTTTGGCCCGAAAAACCCCTTAAGTTTGCGGGGAGCAGTCCGATTTTCAGGGTATTGTCTGCTATGGAGGAGCCCCATCCAGCTTTTGGCCAGCCCGACCATTCCCCCAGTCGCCGTCGCCTGTCCCTAAATCCTGAGAGGGCTCTCGCCCGGCGACTGGCCAACCAACCCGGCTACCCAGACCGCCGAGAACGGCAGCGCTTAGCCCGGATTCTCCTCGTCACCGGCACGGTGAATCAATCCAACGGATAACTACGGCCAGCGGTCAGGGGAAACCGTTCTCCGAGCCCCCACCGATTCCGGTCGCCACTGGAATGTGTGTCTCTCTGAAATAAGGCGCTCCTCCGAAGGCGGTAATTAGAACTGAGCGGAGTCGGGGTCAATTTTCCACTCTTCGCTGGGAGCACCGCCGTCCCAGCCGGGCCGTTTAAGCTGGCGAGTCTCCGACGTGGACGTCGGTGCACGCAGGCGGGTCGCTCCCAGAGGGATCTCCGCCGACCTCTGCCTGCCGCAGCCTCCCCCGCTGTCTTAATCAAGCCCTCCTGCGAAGACCCGCCGAAAACAAGGTTGTATCCTCGGTCAAGGCACCCCATCCTCTAGTCTTAGACACAAAAGTATCTGCCAAAGACCGTACTTTCGTCGCGGGCCTGTAGCTTAACGGTTAAAGCAGGGGACTCATAATCCCTTGACTGTGGGTTCGAATCCCACCGGGCCCACCCATTTTGTCCCCTGTCCGGTTGCGGTCCGGTTTTTCGCTTCAAGGGCTGCCCAGTTTTGGCACGCCGAGGCACGGCACTATGCCTTTTTAACCGTCTGGTTTTTGAGCTGAGAAAGGTGGCTTTCCAAGTCGCTTAAGAATAACTTTGTTGCTCCGCCAACTTTCACGGCTTGAGGCAATTCACCCCGAGCCATAAGGCGATAGACTGCCCGCAGGGACAGTTTGAGCCGGGGGGAGCGAAGGGAACAGCGGGCGCGGCGGGGTGGTGGAGCGTAGAGAAAACGCGGGGTTCGGGTGTGTCGGGGGTTGACGGGGTGGGGGCATTCTGGTGAATCTTGGGAGATATGGCGGAGCGAATTACGTTGCAGGATGGGGTGTTGCGGGTGCCGGCGGAGCCGATTATTCCGTTTATCGAGGGTGATGGCACGGGGCCGGATATCTGGGCGGCGTCGGTGCGGGTCTTTGATGCGGCGGTGGCTAAGGCCTACGGTGGCGAGCGTCGGATCGAGTGGCGGGAGGTTTTGGCGGGCGAAAAGGCGTTTCACCAGACTGGTGAGTGGCTGCCGGAGGCTACTCTGGAGGCGTTTCGGGGGTTTTTGGTGGGCATTAAGGGGCCGTTGACGACCCCGGTGGGTGGGGGCATCCGCTCGCTGAATGTGGCGTTGCGCCAGATGCTGGACCTCTACGTGTGCTTGAGGCCGGTGCGGTGGTTTACAGGGGTGCCGTCGCCGGTGAAGAACCCGCAGGACACCGACATGGTGATTTTTCGGGAGAATAGTGAGGACATTTACGCGGGCATCGAGTTTGAGGCCGGAACGCCGGAAAACGCGAAGTTGCAGGCCCTATTAAAGGAGCATTTTCCGAAGCACTTTGCGAAAATCCGTTTCCCGGCGACGACGGGGCTGGGAATTAAGCCGATTTCCCAGGAGGGCACGGCTCGCCTGGTGCGCAGCGCGATCCGTTATGCGATCACGCAGGGGGAGCCTTCGGTGACGTTGGTGCATAAGGGCAACATCATGAAGTTTACGGAGGGCGGCTTCCGGGATTGGGGGTATGCGGTGGCGCAGCAGGAGTTTGGGGCTACGTTGCTGGATGGCGGGCCGTGGTGCGTGATTAAGGCGGGCACACCGCTGGCGGCGGGGGTCTTGGGGGCGGAGGCCGCGGTGGTGCCGCACGATATTGTGATCAAGGATGTCATCGCCGACGCCTTTTTGCAGCAGATTTTGACCCGCCCGAAGGATTACCGGGTGGTGGCGACGATGAACCTGAATGGGGACTATATTTCCGACGCGCTGGCGGCGTGCGTGGGGGGCATCGGCATTGCACCCGGTGGGAACATCAATTACGACACCGGGCACGCGATTTTTGAGGCGACGCACGGGACGGCACCGAAATACGCCAATCTCGATAAGGTCAACCCGGGCTCGGTGATTCTTTCCGGGGAGATGATGTTCCGCTTCCTCGGCTGGAACGAGGCGGCGGACTTGATTATCAAGGGCGTAAATGGGGCGATCGGAGCCCGCACCGTGACCTATGACTTTGAGCGGCTGATGGACGGGGCGACGTTGCTGAAGTGCTCTGAGTTTGGCGACGCGATCATCGCGAAGATGTAGTGGCTTTTTCCGGCGGAGCGTGGGGAGCAGTCGAGTTTCTTCAGGAATGGAAGTTGCTCCGTGGGGTGTCGCCGCAGTAAAACAATCTCGATGGCTCAGTCGGATCGGGGCCGGTTCCCTGGCCTGGCAGGAAAGCGTCGGCCTACGGTCTCGGGGGCAGCGGGCCAGACTTGGTATGGAATTACTTCAGCATCCGTTTTTTCACGATCTGGAACGTCAGCAGGCAGAGACGCTGGCGGGACGCTGTGTTATTCGCGAATTGCCCGCTGGGGCGGTCATTTTTTCCGAGGGGGACCCGTCGGAGGAGATGTGCCTAGTATTGCGGGGGACGGTGGCTTTTTCGAAGGGCATTGCCGACGGGAAGCAGCGCACGGTGAGCCATTGCCCGGCGGGGACGTTTTTTGGCGAGGTGGGGATTTTTACCGACGCTCGGCGGGCGTTGACGGCGACCGCCCTGGAGGGGGTGACCTTGGGCTGCATTCACCGGGATCAGTTGGTGGACTTTATCCGGAGCACCCCTGGCCCGATCGAGCAGATCCTGGGGAGTATCGTCAGGCACCTGCACGACACGACGCGGCACTACATGGAGGACATCTTGCAGCAGGAGAAGCTGAGCCTGGTGGGCACGATGATGAACTCGATCATCCATGACTTCCGGACGCCCTTCACGGTCATCAGCCTCGGGGCGCAGATGTTGTTAAAGCGTTTCCCGGATGAGCCCAAGGTGCAGAAGCTCTGCCGCAACATGGAGGACCAGATCCGGCGGATGAACGGGATGTTCACGGAGCTGGCGGAGTTTTCTCGCGGCTCGACGACGGCCCTCCAGACCTCCTGGATCGACCTGCGGGCTTTTTTTGAGGGCTTCCGCGAGAGTTGTGAACCGCTCTTTCAGAATCCGAAGGTGGTGGTGACCTTGACCTGCGAGGAGGGCCTGGGCCTGGAGGCCGATGCAGGAAAGCTCCACCGGGTGCTGCAAAACCTGATCGGCAATGCGGTGGAGGCCTATGGCGAAAGCCGCTCTGGAGTGGTGCGTGTGCATGCCACCCGTGAGCAGCCGCTTTCGGGGCCACCACCAGGCAGGTCTGGCAACCTCGGCACGGCGTCAACAGCGGAGCCGCCAACGCCGCCGGAGGTTCACCTGACCATCTCCGACGACGCCGGCGGTATCCCGGAAGCAATTCAGGCGACGCTTTTCGAGCCTTTTGTGACCCACGGCAAGGCCAAGGGGACGGGACTGGGCACCGCCATCGCCAAGTCGATGATCGAGGCCCACGGCGGCACCATCACCTTTCAATCGACCCCCGGCGTCGGCACCACGTTCCACCTCCGGCTGCCCCAGATGCGACCGGACAAGTAAAGGCTTTCCCCAGAGGGGAAGTTTTTCCGAGCGGGGATCGAAAATGGGGGCAAAATTGCCCCCATTGTGCGAAGAAAAACGGGAAGTGGAGTCGCGGGAAAAAGGGCTACCTCCCTGCTCCCCAGAGGTGCCGAGCTTCCCGGCGTGCAACGGCCCTGGTTAACCGCGCCAGGTGAGGGTGGCGACGCTTTCGATGTGGCGGGTTTGGGGAAAAAGGTCGAAGGGCTGGACGCGGTCGATGTGGTAGCCGCCGGTGTGGAGGATGTTGAGGTCGCGGGCTTGGGTCGCAGGGTCGCAGGAGACGTAAACGAGGCGGGCGGGCTGGTAGGCGAGGAGCTGCTCCAGGAAGGCGGCGTCGCACCCAGCGCGGGGCGGGTCGATGATCATCGCGGTGCGGCGGCCCGGGAAGGTGATTTCGGCGAAGATGGCTTCCGCCTGGCCGAGGGTGAAGGTGGCGTTGGTGACGCCGTTGATGCGGGTGTTGTTGCGGGCCCAGTGGATGGCGGCGGCGTTGACCTCGACACCGACCACCGTCTCAAAGCGGGCCGCCCCGCAGAGCGCAAAAACCCCGACGCCGCAGTAGGCATCGACAAGATGGTCGAGGCCCGCACCGGCGGCTTGGTCGAGGACGTAGCTGACGAGCTCGGGCAGGATGAAAGGGTTGTTTTGGAAAAACTCCCCGGCGGTAAAGAAAAAGACCCGCCCGAGGAGCCGGGCCGAGGCGTCGGCGCGGTTGTCGGAGATGACCCCCTCGTTGGCATCGCGCAGGAGGAGGGTGCCGCCGCGCTTCAGCTTGTCAGCCCGTTTCCGCAGGTCGGCTCGCAGCCCCGGCAGGGCCGCGTTGATGGCGTCGGTAGCGATGGGACAGTGCGGGACATCGACCACGCGACGGCTGCCGTGCTCTAGAAATCCGATCGGCAGGTCGCTGGTGCCGGCCCCGCCCCGACGCCTGGGCACCTCGTAATGGGGCGTCAATTTCGAGCGGTAGCCGTAGGGTCGCGGGGACGGGTGGGTGGCCTCGGCGGTGATCTCCAGGCCGCCGAGGCGTTGGAGGGCCTCGGTGACCTGGGCCGCCTTCCAGGCGAGCTGCCCCGCCTCGCTGAGGTGCTGGTATTGGCAGCCGCCGCAGCGCCGGAAGAGCGGGCAGCGAGGCTCTACCCGCTGGGGGCTGGGGTTTTGCACCGCCACCAGGTCGGCCTCGGAGTAGTTGGCGTGGTTTTTGAAGACGCGGGCCACCACCGTCTCTCCCGGTAGTGAAAACGCCACCAGCACCACCCAGCCCTCCGCCGTCCGGCCCAAGCCGTGGCCGAGATTGGTCAGGGTTTCGATGGTGACAGTGATTTCTTGATGGTAGGCGAAGGGCTCGGGGCGAAACTTCGGGGGCGGGGTGTTGCGCATGGGATCGGGAGAAAAAAATGGGGGAAGCACGCTGGGCGATAAAGCATTCCGCGGAAGTTGTTGAGGCTGGCCCGAAGCTTCGTAACTGGCCATTCTTTTCGGCGACATGGCTACCCCGGAAACCGCACCTCGGCCCGAGCCACCGCCCGGCGACCTCGCGAGGGGGCTGTGGTCGCCGCCCGAGCCAGCCGGTGGCGCCCACTGGCCTGGCCTCGTCGCCGAGGACTGGCGGGAGGCCCTGGGCTGGGACGGTCTCTGGCAGCAGGACGTGTTTTCGCCCGTGGGTGGCTCTTCGGGACGCCACTGGTCAGAGCGCTTGCAAGGGCTGGCCAGGGAGGCCCTGTCACCCGCCCGGCATGGCCACTGGCCGACCTGGCAGGCGGGTTGGGCGGTGATGCCGTCAAGGGGGGAAATTGCGGCCCGCTCCGGTGGGCAAAATGGTGCTGAAGAGGGCACAGGGCTCTCCTGGGGTATCGACGGCGGGGCGGTGGCCCTGCGGCAGAATGATGCCGATGACGGCGGTGAGTCGGCCTGGGCGGGGCGTTTCAACCGAGGTCTCGCGGCCCTTGGGCCGTGGCGGAAAGGGCCCTGGGACTTCTATGGGACGCGGATCGACACGGAATGGCGCAGCGACTGGAAATGGGAGCGCCTCTGGGGTCTGGTGGGGCCGCTGCTAGGGGCCGGAGGGGGCGAGACGGGAGCCGCAGCCGGGCTTCGGGTGTTGGACATCGGCGCGGGTAACGGCTACTACCTCTGGCGATGGCTGGCGGCGGGGGCGGGCCTGGCCCTGGGGGTCGATCCGTTCCTGGCCTATTTCCTGCAATTTTCGGCGGGGCGGCGCTACTTTCCCGCCCTGCCCGCCTGGCTGCTGCCCGTCGGCATCGAGGCGCTCGACGGCCTCCACGGTCACTTTGACGTGGTGACCTCCCTCGGGGTGATCTACCACCGCGTTGACCCTGCCGCGCACCTCGCCGACCTGCTTCGACTGGTGCGTCCCGGAGGCCTGGTGGTAGTAGAATCGATCACCGTCGCGGGTCCCGCTGGCTACGCCCTCCGCCCGCCGGGTCGCTACGCCGCAATGGGTAACGTCCACTGGCTGCCGACCCCCAGCACGCTCGAAATCGCCCTGCGAGAGGCGGGGTTGACCAACGTGGTCGTAGGCGCGACAGTGCGCACGACCGCCGAAGAGCAACGCACCACCCCCTGGATGCCCTACCACTCCCTCCGCGACTTCCTGCACCCCACCAACCCCCTCCGCACCATCGAAGGACACCCCGCCCCTGAAAGGACGATAGCCGCCGGCCGAAAGTCCAACTAGGGCGTAGCGACCACTACCCTATTAAAAATACCGGGGAGCTTGGGCATGGCTAAACAGTGACTTCCGCCGCCTCGACGGACTTGACGCCGCACTCCTCAGCCTCGACCGCCAGCCAGAGCCGGATAGCTTCGCGGATATTGGCGAGCGCTTTCTCCCGGCTGTCGCCTTGGCTATGGCACCCCGGCAAGTCCACGCAGCTTACCGCCCAGCCCTCATCGGACTCGATTAAGCGCACGCGGTAGTTCATGGCACGAAGTTGACGTCAGACCCCCGCGAACGCAAGCCGCGAGGTCACGCCGTTTTTCTCGGACGCCTCCATTTCCCTCCGAGCAATACCCTACCGCCACTCGTTCCGCACGATCACCAATGCTCCAGCCGGAACGGGGCGAAAGAACGCTGGCAAGGGTGAATCAAGGCCACTTTTTAAAACCTCCTTACGTCCTTCGGATGGCCTGGGATAACTTCTGGCTAGGCGGGCGATTAAGGGTAAGGAAAAGGTGGATTGGGCGGAGATCTTGGCGCATGAACGCTCGGCGATGCAGCGTCGTGACGCTCTTTTCCGCAGCGGACCTTTACTTCGCTCGCCGTTGGCGAAAATAGCCGTCGGCAAAGTCAGCGGTTTCCTGCTTTGAGCGCTGCAACAAGGCGACTTCGGATGGCGTCAGCCGTCTCGATTTTTCCGAGGTAACGGGCTTCAGAAGCTGTGAGGCAGTCGAAAGAAAAGCCGAAGTGCTCGATCCATCATCGTTCGAGGTCCGGGCCGTGTGTTGTGCGGAGTTCATGGATCGCCTGCGAGGTTGGTGCTAGGTTCGCAGAATGCGCTTTCCCGGTCAAGACAATCGCCGCAAGCACTCGTGCGCCGTCGGCCAGCAGCTTGCCGCGCAGGTTGGCCAGCGTCCCGCCTTGCCCGATGAAGTCGTCCACCAAGATGTAGTTAAGGGCAGGTTCAACCTCCCCAACGAACTCTGCCTGCCGGGCTCGTCGCGAAATCCCGTCAGCACCCGTATGGCTGACGATGTTGCCCTGGACGATGCTCGACTGGTGCGACCAGCCGGTTTCTGCCGCGATGAACGCCGCCAGTGCCTCGGGGATCTCGTTGACCCCGTCGCGCTCCAGCGCGTGCGCCGAGCACAAGACCGGGGCCATCGGCCGGAAAGGCTCCGCCCACGGTAGGATCGCCCCCGGCTCAACCAAGTCCGCGCACAGCTCAGCGGCAGCACCGGCATTTCCTGCCTTGGCGGCGCCGTAGCGCGGGTGCCCTTTGACGCTCCCAACGTCACGCAAGATTGCTACCGGTGGAAAGCCGAACAAAGGGCGACGGGAGTAAGCAAACGAAACGTCCACGGGCGAGACTGGGAAACGGGCGGCAACGTCAAAGGGAGCATGCCCGGCGGGGGGACAGGCGTCAAGGGACGCCTGGCTGGCCGCTCCGTGTGGCAGCGAACCGGTGGCCGAAACGACTGTCATGCTCGACGATCCCGCGCCGGGAACTGAACCGCAGGGATGAGTGAAACGTTCCGCAGGGCTCTTTTTGCGATGTATTGGGTGGCTGGGGCTTCAGTCTCGGTCAGCCATCGCTGGCAAAGTGCCACGACGTAAGCCGGTTGGGTCTTACTCGCATCGTTGAGCCAGTTTCCCACGCTATCCTGAACGTATCTCACGGGGTCGGACTTCAGCGGTTCCAAAATGGGTTGTCCCAGGCCGGGAGATTCTTTGAGCTGGGCGAGGTGCTGGCACCATACCCCGCGCGGCCTGGTCACCTCTGAGGCGAAGCGCCGAAGGTTCGGGCGGCTGCTGAAGGCCCACGGCACCAACCGCGAGATGGCTCGCGTCAGTTCGGTGAAGAGGCGTGGGCGAAAGGCCATCCAGGCCACTTCGCGCACTCCGAAATGGGGGTCGTCCGCCAAGGATTGGAGCCCCTCCAGGGCTTCCTCTAGCGCTAAGGCAGCATCCCGACCGATCGCATAGGCTGCCCAACAACGGACAGAATCTGAGCGGTGGGTCGCTAGGTCTCGCAGCAGCTCTGGATCGCCGTTGGCGCGAGTGACTTCCAACAGCCCCGAAGCGATAGCCTCATTCACGGCGGTAATCGTCACCTTTTTGAGTTTCCTGACCCGTTCCAGAACGGTTCCAGCGTAATCTGGGCGTCTTAACTGAGTTAGAACCTTTTGCAACAGGGCGATCTGATCAACGGCGAGCCATTCCACGAGGTTGGCACTTTCGATCACGCCCTCGTTCAGGTCGCGCAGCACCTGTGGCGGAATGTCCTTGATCCGACGAGATCCTTTCCGGGTCGGCTCAGGCATGGTCGTCATTTTCAAATAAGGAAGGCATCCTTGATTTCCAGCGTCACGGAAAGACGTGCCAGGCGTCGGGCTTGGTCTTGGCCTCGGGTGAATCGTGGGGCACCAGTTCGAGGATAGGGACATACATCCGCTCCCCGCGAACCGGGTAGGTCTTGCCCTCCTCTTGATAGACCAGGACGGCGTAGAAGCTGCCACCGGGACGCTCTCCCACGACGACATCGAGATCCAGGGGGACCCCCGCTTTGAGGTCGAGCCAATGGCCCCAGAGGGCGCGGTTATCGAGACCTGGCCGCACGCCGGGGCGCGGTTCGGGATCAGCGGGGGATACCCAGCGGGGGAGAGCCAGGTCACGGTCGGCGTGTTGCCCGATGACCACTACTTTGCGGTTGATTCCAGCAACCAGGACGTCATCCGAGCCGCCCCCCAGTCGGTAGCGACCATCACGCGGGGGGGCCACCTGGGCACGGTAGTGGATGATCCAGTGCCGAGGCTCCACCACGTCCTGCACGCCGAAGGCCCGAGGGGCGTTGTTGGCAGCCATATTGCTCATGGCGATGCGGTTGGTGTAAAGCGGCAGGGCGGCGCGGAAAAAGCGGTCGAGCTGTGCTTCATTAAACTCGTCCGAGACAAAATCCCGGATCACTTTCCAGTATTGTTGGTTGGGATTGGGGTATCTTTGCCGGGTCTGGGACTGCTTCAGATCGTAGAAAATGCCGACGAAAGAGGCCGTGCCGGTAAAGTCGCGCTGGGCACTGCCGAAAGCGTCGGTGCGGCCTTGGCCTTGGGTGTAGGGACCACCCAACAGGATGGTCACCGTCGTCAAAAGCACCGCGCCCACGCGGGGCAGCTTTAGAAAAATGGGGAGGGTGAGTTTTTGCATGAGAGCAAGGAATAGAACGGGGGAAAGGCGCCCGACGGTCGTCTGGCCTAGAAACTGGTAGCTATCACCTCAGACCAGAAGGGGCTAAATTCGCTACATTCCGGTAGTCGGTGGTGAGATCAGGGCAAAATGCCACCCGGCTGAGCGGCTACCGGAGAGAGTCTGGTGGTCGAGCGGCTGGCGGTGCGGACGCCTGCCGAGGGGAAGGTGTCGAAATAGGCTCGGAGCATCGCCCGGGCAATCGGCGCGGCGGTGCGCCCGCCGGCGTAGTGGTCGGCCTGGGTCTGCCCCTCGACCACAACGGCGAGGGCCACCTCCGGGTTTTCCGCCGGGGCGTAGGCGATCATCCAGGCCAGCAGAAGCGTCTCGGTGGCTAGCTGCACCTGGGCGGTGCCGGTCTTGGCGGCCACGCTGACCTCCGGCAGGGCCACGAGCCGGGCGGTGCCCTGGGAACCCGTCGCCCGGGCCATGCCTACGCGGATGGCCTCGATGCCCCCCGGCGGCAGGGTGAGAGCGTGGCCGCCATGATCGACGATCTCGCCCGGTGACCTGGGCCGTAGCGTCACCTGGGTGCGCGCCTCCCCCCGGGCGAGGGATGCCGCTACTGCGGCCATCTGCAGCGGCGTCACGCGGAGGTCGCCCTGGCCGATCGAGACGTTGGCGGTATCCCCGCCCCGCCACGGGAAGCCGTAATGCTCGCGAAACCACTCCCGGGTCGGCACGCGCATCCGTTGCGTCTCAAAGGGGAGCTCGATGCCCGTGGGCTGATCGAGTCCAAAGCGCACCGACTCTTCAGCGAGGCGGTCGATGCCGAGACTTTGACCCACCTGATAGCAAAAGACGTTGCTGCTGCGCTCGAGCATCGTGGCAACATCCACCCAGCCGAAGCTCGCGCCGCTATGCTCGGGGAAGCGCCGATCCCCAATTTCGAAAAACCTCCCGCCATAAAGGGATTC
>DAIQNO010000018.1:13622-17694 GCA_036788355.1 Opitutales bacterium
ACCACGCCATGGCGGAGGGCGGCGGCGGCGGTGACGACCTTGAAGGTGGAACCCGGTGGGTATAGCCCCTGGAGGGCGCGGTTCAACCAGGCGCCCTCCGCCGTGATCCGCTCCGAAGCGTCAAAGCTCAGTCGCGGCGTAAAGTCATTGAGGTCGTAGCTCGGCAGACTCGCCATGGCCCGCACCTCCCCGGTGCGGACATCCAGGAGCACTGCCGCGCCAGTCTGCCCCCGCAGGGCCCGCTCTGCCGCCGTCTGCACCGGCAGCGACAGGGTGGTTATCAGGCTGGCTCCGCGCTGGGGGGGGCGGCTCAGCCCCTCCACCCGCCGAAAACGATACTCCAGACGATCGACCAGGCAGACCTCAATACCCGGCCGTCCTTGCAGCGTCTCATCAAAAGCAGCCTCTAAACCGCTACGCCCAACGATCCCCTGAAAGGCGAAAGTCTTGAGGTCGTCCTCGGGCAATCCGGCCAGTTGGGGCGACAACTCGTTGACTACGTAGCCGACGGTGTGAGCCGCCACGGGGCCTTGCGGATAGGTGCGCACCGTCTCAGTCAAGATCGCGACCTTGGAGCCCAGGGGTAGCTGTTCAATCAACTGGGCGTAATCGGCCTCGCTCAAGTCTGCGACGAGGGGAAACGGCATCAAGAGCCGACGGCCAAAATGCTGCCGGACATCGGCTTCGGTGATGGCAGGTTGCGGCCCCAGGATGGCCCCAATCTGGTCGAGATAGCGCTGAAGCACCTGCCGCCGACTGCGCCAGAGGGTGGTTTCCCAATTCGGCGCATCGGGCTCTCTGGCGTTTTCCTGCGCCGCCCATACCTCATCATTCAGACGATACCGCTCCTGGTTAAACTCGCGCCGCAACTCATCGAGGTAGACGACCGCCGAAAAGCGTGGCCGGTTGCCCGCCAGCACGTTCCCGTGAATATCAAGAATGTTGCCACGCGGCGCGGGCTGGACGATCCGACGCAGGTTCTGCCGATCCTCCTGCTCTTGGAAAACCTGGGCCTCCACGAGTTGGCGAAACGCCAGTCCACCCAGCAGCACCGCCATGGCCAGCACCATCCACAGCACCAACCAGCGCAGACGCAGATTTCGCGAGCTAAAATAACGTAAAGCCATCGCTGAGTTTTCCTGAACACCCCGGCGCGGCCCCGCACCGTAATTTAGGCCCGAAGCTAAAACCCTCACAACAACCACGGCGAGCCAAAACGACCTCCCCATCGGCACCCCCAGACCCTACTGGAGAGCCGTCCCCTAGGCGCAGCGACGTCCCCGTCGGAAACTTCTCCTAAAGCCGACCGGCGGGGACACCCCTGGGAGCACCGACGTCCTCGTCGGAAACTCCAACCTCAACGGACCGGCGGGGCCACCAGTGCTCCCAGCAAAAAGTGCAAGCCTGGGCCAAAAGTTGACCCCGCCTCCCTGCAGTTTTAATGACGCCCCTGGCCAAGGGGGAGGCTTCCTTCACACTTGCGAAACCCCAGGCCGACGGGTTATCCTCCCTCTTCGGTTATGGCGGCAATGGGCTCGAAAAGGACTTACTCTGGCTCCGCCCTTGAGCAGTGGTTTCGTCGTCTCAGCACCGATTGGGAGCGTCAATTTCGCGAGCCGGACTTGGCTCAGGGAAGGGCTCTGTATCGGCAGGGGGTGGTCCGCTCCGTAGAACTCAGCGCTACCGACGCCATCGTTCACGGACTGGTGGCGGGTCAAAGTGCCTACGCCGTCGTCGATTGGCCGAAATCCACCGCGATGATCCGCGGCTCTTTGGGGGACGACCGCCAGAGTAAACCCCTGGCCATTGCCGGCATTTACGAGATTGAAGAATTGGTGGCCGACGAGATCCCTCAGCGAGCCCTCCCGGAAAAACCAGGCGACGAGGCATGGCTGGACGGGGACGACCCCGATGAAGCGGAATCTGCCGACGGCAGCCGCACCGGCGAAACCGGCCACAACTTGGGGCCTGCACTGAGGGGTCACGAGGCGACCACGCTGGCACCATTGCCACGGCTGCGAGAACTGCCCGACGGGCGCGTGGTCGTCGGGCGAAATGGTTTCCCGAGTGGGCGCCGCCTCCCCAACCCAGCGCCGACGCGGACGCCGGGTGAAACACTCCCCAACGGGCACAGACGCACTGGCTTGGACGACGGCTTGCCGACGACGACCGCGCAACCCGTGCCCCCTCCTGCCCGGCGGATTTTCATCACGTTCCGCTGGCGCGAGGACGAGGTCTCCTTCAGCGCCTATTGGCAAAGCGGGGGTCGCCGCACGCTTGTCTTTGGCCCCAAAGCCGATCCATCCACCGGCCCCGAGCGGATCGGCCTGATCACCCTGGCCACCAGTGCCCGCCGGGCCGGGTTCCGCCCCGATGGCCAAGGCCGCTACCGCCTGGATGATCTTGAGCGCCTACCGCGCTTCCTCCGCCAGGTTCTGCCCCTCTGGCAAGAACGTCACGAGGTCGAACTCCCGGCCCAGTGGGAGGCGACCCAAGCAACGCCGGTGGACCTGGAAGTCTCGGTGCGCGCGCTGACGGAGGAGCACCTCCCCGGCTCTTTCTCCCTGCAATGGCAGGCCCACGGGGACGGCCTGGCCCTTTCCACCGAGGAAATCCCCGCCCTCCTGCGGCGCGGGGGTGGCCTCCGCCTGACGCGCCAAGGCCGCCTGGTTTCTGTATCCCGCCAAGTGGCCGACTCCTTCGAGTTTTGGCGCGAACTCGCCGCAGGCCGCGACCACTACCCACGCTACCTGCTCTTTTCGCTGATGGGTCGGGCTGAACTCCCGGCCCACCTGGCGCCTCAGCTCGCGGCCTGGCGACGCGAGGTCGAGACCGCCCGCACTGCTGGGGCGGCCCCGGCTTCGGAGGCCACCCGCAACAGCGAGATCGCCGCCGCTCCAGAGACGGCCCGCGAGTTGGCAGCGACCGACGGCACTGCAGGGATGCCACCCGCCAAAAATCGGCAGCCAACCAGTCGCGGCCACAACTCTCAGCCGCCGGAAGAGCACGCCTCGGCCCCCGCCGCGAGGGTGGCGGAAGACGCCAACCCAACGGAAGATGCCAACTCTGTCCTGAACCTGCGTGACTACCAGAGAACCGGGGTGGCCTGGATGGAGCAACTTGCCCAGGCCGGTTGCCACGGCCTGCTGGCCGACGAAATGGGACTCGGCAAGACCGTCCAGGTGCTCAGCTGGATCGCCCAAGAGCCCCTCGACGACCGACCCTCGCTGATTGTCTGCCCCGCCAGCGTTGTGCCCGTCTGGCAGCGGGAGGTCGCGCGCTTTTTCCCCGAACTCACCACCGAAGTCTTGCGCAGCGATCACACTCCCGGCCGACTCAATATCGGCCCCACGGGGTTCAGCGTCTCTGGGGACAACGGAAACCTGCAGAGGTCGCCCGCCACCACCCCGGACGGTGAGTCCGCTACCCCAGCTCCGCTGCGGGGGCGCCCTGCCAGCCGCCAGGCACGCCCGACCCTCTGGCTGGCCAGCTACTCCCAGTTGCGGCGGCAAAGAGCGGCCTTCGACGGCCTGCGCTTGGGCTACCTGATCCTCGATGAAGCTCAGTCGATCAAGAACCCCGACGCCAAGGTCACCCAAGCCTGCCTCTCCCTACACGCGGAGCGACGGCTGGCGGTGACGGGCACCCCCGTAGAGAACCGCCCTCTCGACCTGTGGACGCTCTTCCGCTTTCTGATGCCCGGACTCCTCGGCAGCCGACGCCGCTTCGAACTCCACTGGCTCGCCAACGAGCCGGAAGCCCGGCGCCTCTTGCGGCAACAGACGGCTCCGTTCATCCTCCGTCGCACGAAAGCCGCCGTCTTGCCCGAGTTGCCGGAAAAGATTGAATCCGAGCTGCTCTGCCCCCTCACCGAGGTTCAGGGCAACGAGTATCGTCGCCTGGCTAAAGATGGGATCGCCGAGCTTGGGAATACCTGGCAACAGGCCGAGGCCCGGATGCCCCTCCTGGCCCTGCTGACCCGCCTGCGCCAAGCCTGCTGCGACCCTGGACTCCTGCCTTGGATGCAGTGCCCACCGGAGCAAAGCGGAAAACTGGCCCTCCTGGCCGACCG
>DAIQNO010000019.1:0-9206 GCA_036788355.1 Opitutales bacterium
ATCAATGTCCACCTGGCGCGTACCGTTTTCGTATTGAAACGTGGTAAAGGTGCGGGTTTCAGCGGCTTGGTGAACACGCTATTCTTCCGGGATAATACCCGGATGATTTACGGCGATGCCAAGGCAACAATCTCCGGGTTAGTCGGCCAATTTAAGAGCTGAGCGGTGGTGTTCTTTGGCAGGCGGTGAGGGCCGCGATTTTTCGTCACCACGGAGATCGTGGGGGGTGGTTCTGTCAAGAAACCCGCTGTGGTAGGGTTATTTCCGACGGGGAGGTTGGTGTTCCCAGGAACGTTGGATGAATGCCGACGGGGACGTCGGCGTTCCCAGGGAGGTGGGGTTAAAAGGTGTCGTAGAAGACAACTTCGGCGTCGGGGAGGCGTCCGGGGCGGGCCCAAGCGGGCTTGAGGGCCTTGCCGACGACGATCATAAAGCCGATGATGAAGCCCTCGGGGAGGCGGATGAGTTCCGCGCAGCGGTTGAAGTCAAAGCCGATCATGGGGCAGGAGTCGTAGCCGAGGGCTTTGGCGGCCAGCATGATGTTTTGGCCGGCCATGCCGACGGAGCGCATCACTTCGTCGCGCTGGAGTTGGGGTTGGTCGCGGTAGGAGCCGGAGATCATGGGGGTCATCTGATCGCGGACGGCGGGCGGGGCGTTTTCAAAGTAGCGCTCGGGCTGCTTAAAAGGGGCGTTAAGATCGCCGCAGAGCAGAAAAACTGCTGAGGCGTCGGTGACTTGGGCTTGGTCCCAGGCGGCGGCGCGCAGCTCTTTGCGGAGGTCTGGATCGGTCATCACCAAGAACCGCCAGTTTTGGATGTTGAAGGAGGTTGGCGCGAGGCGAGCGGCGTTGAGGAGCTGGTTGATTTCCTCCGGGGTGAGGCGGTGGGCCGGGTCGAAGTGCTTAACGGCGCGGCGAGATTCAATTGCGGTGAGTGTTTCCATGGTGCCGGGTAAAATCGATTCTTCTACCGGTGTCAAGGTGTCCGCGTGTCGTTGTCGTTGGGCTATCAAGGATGATAACGGTGGCTAGGGGACGGCATCGGGGAGCCGTCGCGTCGCTGGTTGGTGCTGGTGGCTGGAGCCGACTCAGGGCTTTCGGGTGGCGGTGGTGCGGACGGTGTGGGGGTAGGTGAGGGTGCGGGTGGGGTAAACGACGATCTCCAGGGTGGCGATGGCGATGGTGGGGTAGTTTTCGAGGACTTGGGCGCAGAGGGCCTTGTTGAGGGTTTCCCAGTAGTCGGTCTTGGTGGGGTAGGCTTCGATCCAGCGCAGGAGGTCTCGGTAGAGGACTTCGAAGTCTGGGTAGTCGGCCTGCACCATGCCTGGGCGGAAGGTGACGGAGACGTTGAGGTCGATGACCTGGGGGCCTTGGTAGTCCACGCCGATGCGCTCGATGGACATTTCGAGGACTTCGGTGAAGGCGTAGGGGGTCAGGTCGGGAGTGGTTGGGGTTTCCTGGGCGAGCATGGCAGGCAGGACGGCCAGCCCGAGAGTGATCGCGAGGATGGCTCGGGCAGCGAACTTAGGAAAGGGCAGAGAGGTGGTGCTGAAAAACGGCGACATTACCTTTTAGGAGCAACTATGATGCCAAGTTTCGGCCTCTGCGCGTATATCTTAGTAGGGCGATGGAGGCGGGGTGTCGTCATCGTCCTCGTCGTGGGGCCTAGGGTCATCATCATCGTCGTCGTCCCCCTCATCATCTTCATCGTCATCGTCGTCATGGTCGTCGATGATGCTAAAGATGGCGACGGAGCCGCCGGGGTCGCCCGTGGGCGGTTTTTTGGTGCCAGGTTCGGCAGGGGCGACGCCTAGAGAGAAGAGGCCGTGGTCGTCGTCATCTTCGTCGTCTTCAGATTGGTCATCGTCGTCTTCGTCATCTTCGTCGTCCTCGTCATCTTCATCATCGTCGTCATCGTTGTCGGCGTCCTCGTCGTTGGATGGTGAAGATGCTTCGTCGGCTTGTTGGGCGAGGATTTTGGTGAGGATGTCGGTCATGTCTTCGACGGAGTCGAGGACTTTTCGGGCGGCGAAGATGGGTTTTTCGGACTGGAGGGCGAGTACCATGCAATCGCTGGGCCGGGCGTCGAGTTCGACGATTTTGCGGCCTAGTTCGTTTTCCATGACGAGGAGGATGCGGGCGAAGAAGGTGCCTTGATCGACGTCGTTGATGGTGACGTGCTCGATGCGGGCTTCGAGGCCGGCGAGCATGGTGGTGATGAGGTCGTGGGTGAGCGGTCGTTCCTTTTTGGCGCCGTTAAAGGCCATGGAGATGGCTTGGCCGATGCCGTGATCGACGTAGATCACGAAGGTTTTTTTTTCGGTGGCTAAAAAGACCGCACAGCCGCTTTGGGTGGGCATCACGCCCTTGATCC
Source organism: Opitutales bacterium (assembly GCA_036788355.1). GTDB lineage: Bacteria > Verrucomicrobiota > Verrucomicrobiia > Opitutales > Cerasicoccaceae > DAIQNO01. The sequence continues at coordinate 2,374 of DAIQNO010000019.1, forward strand.
GCACTGCTTCGACTTCCGGTAATCCTGCCATTGTAGGAGGTTACGGCGGGCTGGTGGGTGCTGCAAGTGGATTTCGGGGAAACGGCTGGGGGCGGGTGCTCAGCGGCGACGGCGGGGCCGCGGTGATGAGGGGCCTGGGCCGGAGGGGGAGCTGGCAGATCGGCGGGGTGGGCGTGGGGCGCGGATGGATTGGCCGGCGGGCGGGGCCCCGCTGATGGTGGCGCGTTCGCGGGAGGGGCGGGCCTTGGGGGTCGGCTGCTCGGGCGATGCTGTTTGGGGTGGGGTGGGTTCCGGCGGGGACGTCGGTGTTCCCAGAGGAGATTTGGCGGGTTTTCGGGAGTTTTTAGCCGGTTTCGCAGATTTCGCGGATTTCGTTTTGGGCTGGCGGGTGGTCTCGGCGGGTGGCTCTGGCGCGGCGACTGGGACCGGTGGGAGCGGCTTCGCGGGAGGCTCGATGGGGGCGGTCAGGGGCGTTTTGCGGTTTCCGGCAGGCTTTTTCTTGGCGGTTTTTGCGGTTTTTGGCGGTGGCGTCACGGGGCGCTGCTGGGCGAGTCGCTGGGCGGTGGTTTTGGCGTCGGCGACGACTCCGAAGTCGATCTGACGCTTGAAGCGGTCCACGCGCTCGACCTCGACGAGGATTTTGTCGCCGAGGGTGAAGCGTCGCTGGTGGCGGCGGCCTTCGAGGGAAGAACGATCCTCGCTGAGGCGGTAGATGTCATCGCGGAGGGTGGAAATGTGGATCATGCCGAAGGCGCCGGACTGGCTGAGTTCGATAAAGAAGCCGTGGTTGCGGACGTCGGTGATGGTGGCTTCGAAGGCCTCCTTTTCGGGGCGGCTGAGTTGGCGTTCGAAGAACTCCAGGAGCTTGATTTTGACGGACTCGCGCTCGGCCTCGGTGCTGTTTTGCTCGGTGCGGGTGATGTGGGTGGCGAGCTCGTCGAGTTCCTCCTTGGAGTAGGGTTTCGCGGGTCGGGCGGGGGCGGTGGGGTTGCGCTCGCGGGCCAGCCAGACGTCGAATTGGCGGTGGACGGAGAGGTCGGCGTAGCGGCGGATGGGCGAGGTAAAGTGGGCGTAGAACTGCTTATTGAGCCCGTAGTGGCCGTCGGCCTCGGCGCGGTAGCAGGCTTGGCGGAGGGAGCGCAGGAACTTGATCCGCAGCAGCTCGCCCTGCGGGTGGGCCTTGATCTGGGTGAGGAGGCCGTTGACTTCAACGCGCTGGGTGAGGTCGCCGCAGTTGAGGCCGTTGAGGAGCATTTCCTCGCGGAGTTCGTTGAGTTTGGTGGGGTCGGGGTCGTCGTGAACGCGGGAGATGTAGGGCAATCTGGCACCGTGAAGGGCGCGAGCGACGGCCTCGTTGGCCGAGAGCATGAATTCTTCGATGAGCTGGTGGCTTTCGTCGTATTCAATGACTTCCAGGCGCTCGGCGTAGCCGTTTTCATCGACGAAGATCTTGGTTTCCGGCATGTCGAAGTCGAGGCTGCCGGTGCTCATGCGGGTGGCCCGCAGTTGGCGGGCGAGGTGCCAGAGGTCGCGGGTGGCTTTTTGGAGGGCCCGCAGCTCGGTGTCGGGCACTTCGGCGAAGTCCCGTCCGGTGGAGCCGGTCTGGTGACTGGGCGGCAGGGGCACGGCCCGGACCCCGGCGAGGTCGTCGTCTTTGAGGAGGGCGAGGGCTTGGTGGTAGGTGCAGCGCTTGGCGGAGCGGATGACGGTGTTGGCGAAGTCGGTTTTGAGGAGTTTGGCGTCTGGGGTGAAGGTCAGGAAGACGCTCTTGGTGAGGCGGTCTTCGCCTTCGACGAGGGAGCAGATGCCGTTGCTGAGGGCGTGGGGCAGCATCGGGATGACGGTGCCGACGAGGTAGGTGCTGTTGCCCCGGCGGCGTGCTTCCTTGTCGAGGGGAGTCTGATACTTCACGTAGGCGGAAACGTCGGCGATGTGGACGCCGACGCGGAAGCCCTCGGGCACGGTTTCGATGCTCAGGGCGTCGTCAAAGTCCTTGGCGTCGGTCGGGTCGATGGTGAAGGTGAGGATCTTGCGGATATCCTGGCGGCCTTTGATGGCCTTGGCGGGCACGCGGGGCTCGACCTCCAGCACCTGCTCGGTGACTTCGCGGGGGAAGTCTGGGGTCAGCTTGTAGTTGTGGAGGAGGGCCTTGAATTCGGCCATCGGCTCGTGGGTTTGGCCGAGCACTTCGACGAGCTCGCCCTCAGGGTTGAGGTGCCGTTGCTTCCACTCATGCAGCCTGACGACAACCTTGTCGCCCTCTTTAGGCTTGGGGAAGAAGGCGCTTTGCTCGGGCGGCGGCACCAGCACGTCCTGGGGGAAGCGGGGATCATCGGGCACCACGTAGTAGAACATCCGGGTGCGCTGAAGGGTGCCGGTGAGGGTCTCGCGGCCCCGCTGGAGGATGCGGATCACCCTGGCGAGGCGCGGCATGGCCGGGCGCCGCTGCTCACGTTCCCGCCGCTGGCGACTTTCAAAGCGGTGTTCTTCTTCGACGAGCCGCGCCAGCACCTTGTCGCCGTGCATGGCGGTGTGGGTGTCTTCGGAGCGCACGGTGAAGGGCTCGGGTGCAGCACCGCCCTTGGCCTCGGGCCATAGCAGGGCACTGCCACTGGCCCGGAACTTGATCTCCCCGCTGATCAGGTCGGCATCGCTGGGCAGGACGTAGCGGTCGCGCTTGACGCGGGCCACCACGCCGTCGTCGAGCAACTTGGTGATGACGCGGCGGAGTTTCCGTTGCTCACCGCCGGCCAGGCCCAGGGCCGTCGCGAGTCCGTCAAGGTCCTGCGGGACGTAATCGGGGGAGCTGAGGTGAGAAATGACCTGGCGTTCTAACTGCATGAGCCGAAGTTAGGGCGTTGCGGGGATGTTGACGATGGTAAAGGTGGTGGCGGGGTGAGTCAGTTGGCGGGTTGGGTCAGCGGCGGCGAGGTCGGTGACCGCGGAGCGGGCGGGCGGAAAAGCCTTCTAAGAGTTCTGGTGGTATCGGGATCACGCGGTGGGCATCGACGGCCAAGATGGTGTCGCCGGGCTCCGGGGAGATGCGCCCGGCGGCAGTGGTGGTGCCGTAGGCGGGTAGCACGCCGAGGTGGGGGCCGAAGTGGAAGCACTTTTGGCGGATGCGGCAGCCGGTGGCGTCTTGCAGGGTGAAGCCTGGGTGCAGGTGGCCTGCGAGGGCGTAAGGGCGGGCAGTCGGTGGCGCGGAAAGAGGGCGGTCTGCGGGTTGCGCGTGGGCGGCGCTGGGTGGCTCGTGGAAGAGGGAAAACGGGCCGAGTCGAGAGCCGCTGGGGAGCATTTCGAGACCGGGATGGTTACCGAGGTGCTGACGGCTCGGTCGATCGTGATTGCCCAGCACCAGGCTGAACTGAGTCGTGGGGAATGACTCCTGAAAGAGCCGCAGGTCGGCTTGAAGGTCCGGCGTCCAGCCGGTGGGGGCGTGCAGGAGGTCGCCAAGGACGATCAACCGCCGAGGACTGAGCTTCAGCAGGCACGCGGAGAGCCGCAGAAGGTCGTCAGCATCGGTTCCGTCGGGGCAGGGCAGACCGCTGACGCGCCGGGCCGTGGCGCGGCCGAGATGGAGATCGGCGATGAAGGCCGTGTCTTCGCCTGGCCACCAGAGGACGCCCCCCGGCAGGGCCCAGCAGGACTCTCCGGCCAGCGTGATCGAGACGCCGTGGTGCGCGGCAGCGTGATTGATGGTCGAGGCGGCAGGCAGAACGCGCTTCGACGATGCCGGGCTGACTGCGGGGGCCTCCTGGGGGCCGCTGGGCGGGTCTTTGGCGTCGAGGGCGTTCATCGCTGACAGCAGAAGACGGCCTGAAGCGCGCGGGAGTCAAGAGATGGGTGCTCGTGCCGCTGGCTGCTCTTGGTGGGCGGATTGGCCGGTAGGGGCGGGCCGTCGGCAGCTAGGTTTCGAGGGCTTGGGCGAGTTGGGCGAGGCGCTGGTGCCAGCTTTCGCTGGTGACCTGGTCATGGAGCTGCTCGGCCCAGAGGGGAAAGGAAAATGGGGTGAGTTTGGGCGGGTGGTGGAGGTAAAGAGGCTGTTGGGCGATCCGTTCCAGGGCCGCCCGGAGGCGGCTCTGCTCCAGTTGGCGGTCGAGGAGCTCCCGTCGGGACTGCTCGACCAGGCGGTTCTCGGGGTCGTATTGGGTGAAGACATCGTAGAGCAAGCCGCTGGACATCTGGAGTTGCTTAGCACTCTTCGGCTGGCCGGGGTAGCCCTGAAAGACCAGGCCGGCGACGCGGGCGATTTCTCGAAATTGGCGGCGGGCCAGCTCAGCGGTGTTGAGGCAGGCGATGAGGTCATCGGCGAGGTGGTCGGGTGTGAGGTGGCGGCGGAGGGTGTCGGCGTCGATCGGGATGGGCTTCGCGGATTGCAGGGAGAAACCGTAGTCGTTGACGGTGGTTTTGAGGGTCAGGGGGGCTGCTTGGGACAGCCGGTAGGCGAGAAGGGCGGCCAGGCCCTCATTGACCAGGCGTCCGGCCATGGGGTAGGCGAAAAGGTTGTGAGTGCGCTCGTAGCGGCAGACTTCGGCCACCAGGTAGTCGGTGGAGGGTAGTGTCGATCGGGCGAGTTGGAGGTCGAGGAGTGGGGCAAGGCAGGTCGTTTCCGGTTCCGTGGCGGTCCCCTGGCGGTAGGCGGAAAGTTGGTCGGAGACGGCGGCGGCGAGTTCACTGGAGAGCGGGGCGCGCCCGCCCTGCCAGGTGGGGGTGGGTCCGCTCTTCGGGCGGGCCAGCTTAACCTCCGCGACCATCCCTCGAAGCCGGATCAGTTCCAATTTCCGCCCAGCGAAGTGGAAAACATCCCCTGGTGATAGCATCGCGACAAAGCGCTCCTCGATGTTGCCGAGGGTGGCTCCCTGCGCGAAGCGGACAGTGATCTCGGTATCGCTGGAAATGGTGCCGATGGCCATCCGATGGCGCTTAATGACGCTGGGCTCACGGGCGACGAGCACGCCCCGCTCGTCGAGGGTCACTTTGGCGTATTCCGGGTAGGCTTCGAGGACGCCGCCGGTTCCCATCACGAAGTCGAGGCACCACTGCCAGTCGGCGGGGGTCAGTTCCTGGAAGGCGGCGGTGGAGGTGACTTCGACCCACAGTTGCGCCGGGGTGAGGTGGGCGGCGAGGGCGGTCGTCACGACGTGCTGGGTCAGCACGTCCAAGGGCAGCCGGACGGGCAGACGGCTCTCGATGTCGCCGTTTCGGAGGGCGGCGCGGGCGGCACCAAACTCTAGCACCTCCAGGGCGTTGGTCGGGACACCGTAGAGGCGGCTGGTCGCTCCGGGCTGGTGCCCGCTGCGGCCGGCACGTTGGGTCAGCCGCGCAATGCCCTTGGGTGAGCCAATCTGGATGACCTGCTCGACGGGGGTGAAATCGACGCCAAGATCCAGGCTGGACGTGCAGACGACGCCGAGTAACGCGCCCTGGTCGAGTTGGGCCTCCACCTGGCGGCGCAGATCGCGGTCGAGGCTGCCGTGGTGCAGCGCCAGCCGAGTGGCGAGATCCGGGGCTGCCTTCAGGAGGCTCTGGTGCCAGAGTTCAGCCTGGCTGCGGGTGTTGGTAAAGATCAGCGTGGTTTTGGCCCGGTGGAGCTGGGCGACTACCGCCGCGACCAGCCTCGTGCCAAGGTGCCCGGCCCAGGGGAAGCACTCAATCTCGCCGGGTAGAAGGGTCTCGACGACGATTTCTTTGTCGTGGCGACCTCGGATCAGCATCGGAGCGGGTGACCTTGGCCCGACCAGAGTGCGGGCTGCCTCGGCGAGGTTGCCGAGGGTCGCGGAGAGGCCCCAGACGCGGAGACTGGGGCTGAGGGTGCGGAGGCGGGCCAGGGCCAACTCAGCCTGCACCCCCCGCTTGGTGCCCAGCAGCTCGTGCCATTCATCGCAGACCACCCCGAGAAGGCCGCCAAAGCGGCCCGGGGCGTCGGGGTAGGAGAGGAGCAGGGTGAGGCTTTCCGGGGTGGTGATGAGTACCTCGGGGAGGTGCCGTCGCTGGCGTTGGCGCGTGGCTCCGGACACGTCGCCGTGGCGGACATCGACGGCCCAGGGCAGTCCGACCTCGCCAATTAGGAGCCGGAGCGCTTCGGCGGTGTCGTTGGCCAGTGCGCGTAAGGGCGTCAACCAGACCAGTCTGAGGGAGGACTCCGCGGGCTCTGCCGGCTCTGTTGGCAACTGGGAGGGGGTCGTGTCAGGGAACTCTGGTGCTTCTGGAGCGGGCAGGCTGGCGGAGGCGTCTCCGGTGACGGTGGTGATTGAAGGGGGTGCGGGTAAGGGGCGAGGTGCCTGCGATGAAGTGATTTTGGCGAGCGCGGCGAGGACTGGGCCGCCGAGGGCAGCGTAGGTCTTGCCCAGGCCGGTCGGCGCGTGGATCAGCCCGGATTGGCCCTGAAGGAACGCGGCCCAGGCTTCGCGTTGAAACGGAAACGGTTCCCAGCCGCGTGCGGCAAAAAAGCCCCCGAGATCACGTGGACTGGGCACCTGACCCCCAGGGGAAGCCTCTGTTGGCTCTGTTGGCCGGGACCGGCGTTTCCGGATGGTGGTTTTCATAACCGGTGGAGCAATCGACCCGCAGTCTGCCGGGGCCGCAACCGCTGGAGAGCTGAAGTTGGGGGGCTTTTTCGGAAAATGCCGTGGGTCGGCGATCGCTGGGAAACCGTCCCTGGGGCAGGTTTTGGCGACCGGGGAACAGACCCCACCCCTTAAGCACAATTTCCTAAAACCTTTTCCTGGTAGAAAATACGAGGTTGTCGGTAGAGGTGGCCCTGCCTAGGGATTCTGGTTGACGCCATGCGGTATCTTGGCACCGATCATGCTCTCGATTTTTTCTGCGATGGA
>DAIQNO010000019.1:9216-16420 GCA_036788355.1 Opitutales bacterium
CAGATTGTCGGTAGAATCGAGGTTGTTGAAGGATTCTGGTTGACCCGGTCAGGTATCTTGGCACCTTTCGTGCTCTTTTCCCGTGACGATGAATTTACCCACTTCCAACGAGTCTGAGTTTCCTGGTCTGCTGGCTCTGGTGGATTGCGATGCCGATGGCGAAATTGTGCAGGCGGAGGGTGAGAACACCGCGACGCTGGCGTCCGTTCTTGCCTATGCGAAGCAGATGGCGGGAATTATCGGCGCCTCCCTGGGCCTGGAAACTTTCGAGGAGGTGCGCATCTCCAGCAAGACCGTAACGGCGGTGTGCCTGCCGGAGGTGGGGGTCGGGGGGCCTGGGGGATTTCGGGGTGCGCTCTGCGACCAAAAAGCCAAAATTGAAACGTTGTTAACAAAACTGAGTTCTTAGCAGAGATCCCTTTCGTAGTTCCATGATCGACCGCCTTCTCAAGAATGTTCTCGATGTCCCTGGGGTGGATGGCGTCTGCCTCTTTGACCGGCAGGGTAATTTTCGACCGGACTGGCTGCCGTCCTACTACCTGGCCCCGGAGTTCGATCAGCTTCTGGAACGCTGTCTGTCGCTCTATGACACGGTCGATGAGCATTTCGTGCCCTGCGATGATTACCTCTTCAAGTTTCCCGCGAAGTGGCTGCATCTGCGTCGAGGGCGGGACGCGTTTCTGCTGATTGTGTCCGAGGCCAGCGTCAACACCTCGACGCTGAAGATGGTGACCAATCTGTTGCTGAAATACCTGACGCCGGAGATCATCCGCGATGCTCCGACGACCGTTGCCGCGCCCGCCCCAGTATCGAGCCCGTTTCTGGACGCTCCGCGCGAGATGAAGGGGGCGACTCGCGGGCCGTTTTCTTCGAACCGCACGGCGGCCCTCTTTAAGGGAGCGGAAAGTGCTGCGGAGGCGTCTCGCGGTCGGGTGACGCGACCGGCCAAGCGGACTTTCCGCGGTTCAGAATACTAAGCCAACGGAAGCATTTTCGGCGTTTTTTGGGTTTCCCGACATAGTATGCAGCGATGGGGTGTAGCATGGTGATGAGTGACTCAGAGAACCTGGTGCTGGTGGCCTCGGCGGATGCTGCCCTGGCATCGCATTTCATCCTCCTGCTGCGAGAATTGGGGGTTCTCGGTGAAAGTTGCGGAAACACCGCTCAACTTTGTCACCGCGTGAGTCAGGTTCACCCGAGATTCCTGATTTTAGATCGAGAATGGCCAGAGATTGACGGCTTGGAGCTAGTGCGGCGGTTGCTGGCACTGGTGCCGGCGATGCAGATTGCTCTGGTTGTTGAAGAGGGCGGGGTTGGGACGGCGGCCCCTTTTCAACAGGGCGTGTCGCTGCTTTTTCGGAAGCCGCTGGAGGGCCGTCGCGTGATGCAGCGCTTGACAGAGTGGTTAGGGGCGGCCGGCGGTGGTTCCTTGGCCGGTGGAGGTAGCGGCTACGGAGAGGCGGCCCCTTCAGCCCGTTTTCGGCCCGGTCAAGACGGCTCTGGGGACCTGGGGTCGCAGCCTGTCAGGGGCACCAGTTCTCCGTTCGCGGCTTTCCGAAAGGATAGAGCCACCCAGTCCCCTTTTGGCGGAAGCATTGTCAGCGGGCGGGTCGCAGACCTCGCAGCCGCCGCTAGTATAGCACGCAAGGTGCCTGCGCCACCCCAGGAATCCGGGGCGTTGACGCCGGAACGCTACCGCTTGCGGGAGCTTGGCCGCACGGGAGGGCCTGCGCTGGGCGACGCAGCGGCACTTCGCCGTGCGGGTGGTTCTGCGGTCGAGCTGACGGCGGCTGAGGTTGGTTTTTCCCCCGTTTCGCCCGACTTTGGGTATCGACCGCGGCACCTGATGGGGCGCAGTCGAGCGACCCGGCTGCTGGTGCGTGACATCTGGGAGCACCGCGATTTTCGCTATGCGATTTTAGTCACCGGGGAGAGCGGCTCGGAGTTCGAGTTGGTTGCCCGCGAGATCCAGAGCGCGGGCTCCTTTGAGGAGGCGATGCCCATCTACCTCGCCCCAGAGGATGTTTCCGAGGAGCGCTTGGCGGATCTCAACACCCAGGCCATGCTGGCCGAGGGTGACAGTTCACTGGTGTTCCTGCCCGATATCCAGGATCTCGACGCCTTGGGTCGCTCGGCACTTCGCGAGTTTCTGGAGTCGATCCGGCGTTCTTCCCACCGGAAACACCTCCGACTGGTGCTGGGGGCGGCGTTGGATAAGGTCGATGGCGATTCTGACGCCGGGCCGTCGTCGCTCGAAACCCTGATGCTGCTCTGCGAGGCCCGTCTGGACATCCCGCCGTTGCGAGAGCGTCAGGTCGAGATTCCCGCTTTGGCGCGGCAGATTCTCTACTCCATCACCACTGTTCACCCATTTTTGAGGGTTCGGAGCATTGAGGCACGGGCCTTGCAGATATTGCAACGTTACCTCTGGAAGGGCAATTTCGAGCAACTGGTCAATGTCTTGCGGATTGCGGCCTCACAGTGCCCCCATCGCACGCTGTCGCTGGTTCACATCGACCCGCTGCTACAATCGGATTTAACCTCGTTTCAGCTCCTGGAGTCCTCCGCCGATGACCATCTTTTTGCCAAAACCGCCCAGGGATAGCGTGCCCGCTGCGACCGCAGTTCTGCCTTCGGTGCAAGATTTTGCGGCAAGTCTTGATCGACTTTCATTCTCTAATCCCGCTTAAAAACCCTGGAACCTCTCGGTTCTCGCTCCAGTTACCAATTATGAAGACCCTCACCCTCAGGTTATCCCGGTTTTTATTCCCTGTGTCTGCGGCGAAGTGGCCCCAAACCGGTGCTTTGCGATGGTTCCGAGGAACGCTGGCAGTGTTGGCGTTGACGGTGCTCGCGGGCCTCGGGGCGGGTGTCCCGGTGGCTTTGGCCCAGCCGACAGACGCGGAAGTCCCGGCTGCGGAGGGCGGCGCTGAGGCCGTTGGGCCAGGTTTCTTTTACTCAGCCGCGTCGGGGGGTAACGGCGCCACGGAAGCCAGTGCGGCGGCCGATCCTGCTGGGGCCGCCGAGGCGGGCTTGAGCCAGCTCACGGGGGACATTCTGTGGCTGGTGATCGCCGGGGCGTTGGTGTTCTTCATGCAGGCGGGCTTTGCGATGGTCGAGACCGGCATGACGCGGGCTAAGAATGCCTGTAACATCATGATGAAGAATGCCCTCGATTGCTGCATCGGCGGGCTGGCTTTCTGGGCTATCGGCTACGCCCTGATGTATGGGGAGTCTGGCAACGGCTTTATCGGGTGGGACGTGGGGCTGCTGCTGCCCAGCACCTTTGCGGGGTCCGGGGAGGTGCTGAACCCCAAGGCGGCGGCTTGGTGGTTTTTCCAGGTCGTGTTTGCGGCCACGGCGGCGACGATCGTCGCAGGGGCCATGGCTGAGCGCACCAAGTTCCTGGCCTACTTAATCTATTCCGCAGTGATCACGGCCCTGATCTACCCGATCGTCGGCCACTGGATCTGGGCTGGCGATGGTTGGCTGGAGGGGTTGGGGATGCGGGATTTCGCCGGCTCGACGGTCGTTCATTCCGTGGGAGCCTGGGCTGGGTTGGCGGGTGCTTTGGTGCTGGGGCCGCGCCTCGGTAAGTTCGATGCGGCGGGTAATCCGCGCCCGATCCCCGGCCATAACCTGCCGCTGGCCACGCTGGGCATGTTTATCCTCTGGTTTGGCTGGTTTGGCTTTAACGCCGGCTCCACCCTGGCGGCTGCCGACGGCCTCGCCCACGTCGCGGTGACGACTTTCCTCGCGGCCAGTGCCGGCGGGCTGGCGGCGACCTTGACCACCTGGTTCAAGTTCAAAAAGCCGGACCTTTCCATGACGATCAACGGCGTGCTGGCGGGGCTGGTCTCGATCACCGCCCCTTGTGCCAGCGTGGATTTCCCGTCGGCGGTGGCGATTGGGGCGGTCGGCGGGGTGCTAGTAGTGTTTTCGGTCCTCTTTTTAGAGCAACGGGTCAAGGTCGATGACCCGGTCGGCGCGGTCTCGGTGCATGGCGTCTGCGGGGCCTGGGGCACCCTGGCGGTGGGCCTTTTCGGGCGATCCTCGATCGACGCCACCTTCTGGGACGCCGAGACGGCCATCGCGGACGGCCTGCTGATGGGCGGCGGTTTCACCCAGCTGATCCCCCAGTTGATCGGGGTGTTGGCGGTCTTCAGCTTCACCTTGCTGGCCGCCTTGGGCCTATTCTATGCCCTGAAGGCCACCGTCGGTCTCCGCGTCAGTGCCGCCGAAGAGGAAGAAGGCCTCGACGTGGGTGAGCACGGCAACGAAGCCTACGCCGACTTCCAGGTGCTCTCGGATCCGCATGAGGCTTAGAAACCTGACCTTTATCGTCTTGGGAGCTTAAGGGCTGAGATGCTAGGCGCGGAGGGCACTGTGCAGATTTTTCTCAGCAAAAGGTGAAAATTTGCTTGCTGGAGATTTGCCGATCAGCCATAACCGTGGGCGATGTTTTCCATGTATAAGCATTTTCGATGGGTACCCGTTGCCTTGCTACTGATCCTTGCCTCTCCCTTGGGTCGTGCTCAGGAGGCTGGGAACGTCCCAGCGGTTGATTCCCTCGATGCACGGGTCGCGGCGGCGATCACGGCCGTGCGCGAAGATCCGCCCGTCCACCTGCGGCCCGAGCCATGGACGGTGAGCATCGAAGAGTTGGTGCTGGAACTCCAACCCCTCCGGAAAGACCAGATCGACGAGCGCGTGCAGGCTTGGCTCGAAATCCTGCAACAGCAGATTCGCGAGCGTATCCGGATGGATATTGCGCTGCGCCGGGCGCAGGATCCTGCGGAAACCGAGCGGCTGGCGGCGATGTCCACGCGGCAACAAGCCGTCGTCCAAGCCATTACCGATCGGGTTAATGCGGTTCTATTGAGCTTTCAGAAGCGGGGTGGTGATGCGTCGGAATACTTAGCTTACCTCAACCACGCCACCGGCCAGCCGATTAACTATACCGACCCGGAAATCCTCACCGTGCAGGTTCGCAGTTGGTTGGTCGATCCCCAGGGCGGCATTGGCATGGGCGTGAAAACCGCCCAGTTTTTCTTGATCCTGGCGGCGTTTTGGGTTGTCTCGCGCCTCGTTTCGGCAGTGCTGAAGCGGGCGGTTTCCGGCGGGGTGAAGCCCGCCAAGATGTTGCAGACCTTCGTGGTCGATGGCAGCCGCCGCGTGCTGATGTTGGCCGGGCTGGTCGTGGCCCTAGGGGTTTTCGGGGTCAACATGGGGCCGGTCCTGGCCATCATCGGGGCCTTGGGCTTGGTGGTCGGTCTGGCCCTGCAAGGCACCCTCAGCAACTTCGCCAGCGGCATCCTGATCTTGCTCTATCGCCCGTTTGATACCGACGATGTGGTCAGCGTGGCCGGGGTCGTCGGCAAAGTCGAAAACATGAACCTGTTCTCGACCCGTATCCTGACGTTCGACAATCAGGTCATGCTCGTGCCCAACAACTCCATCTGGGGCAACGTCATCACCAATATCACCGCTCTCGAAACGCGACGGGTGGACCTGATGATTGGCGTTTCCTACGGCGACGACCTCGAAAAGGCGACCCGCATCATCACCGAAACTGTGCAGAGCCATCCGCTGGTGCTCCCGAGCCCTGCGCCGATGATTAAGGTTCATGAATTGGGCGACAGCTCGGTCAACTTCATCGTGCGCCCGTGGGCCAAAACCTCGGATTATTGGGATGTCTATTGGGATCTCACCAAGAACATCAAGCTAGCCTTCGACGCCCAGGGCATCACCATCCCCTTTCCCCAGCGCGAGCTACACGTGGCCAACGCCAAAGCGCTCCCGGGAGTCAACGCGTAGGCACTTCCGGCGCCCGCACGCCCTCCGCAGGTGCGCACGCGCCCCGACGCGGCCCTCCGGAGCATCAGCCTGCTGACCCAACTTTACCCCAGGCCCTGGCCGGACTTACCGCCAGGGCTTTTTCGCGCCCAACCCGTTTTCTCCGACACCGTGGCACGGTTCCTGCCCATACGGCGCAGCTCATTGATCTTCAACGACCTACCGACGCCCGTCCCGGAAACGCCCGGAAAAGCACGCAGAACCGAAATAATTTCTGGACAAGGGTCGGTTCCTGGGGTAAAAACAGAAATACCACCCTTCATGAAACCGCTACCATCCCTCCTGCTGCTCATCGCCATCGCCATCGCGATGGTGTTGCCCGCAGCCCGCGCCGCCACCTACACCCTTCCGGGCACGAATATCACGCTGACCTACCAGATCAGCGGCGATCCCGCCGTGGCCACCATCACCGACTGTAATCAAGACGCCACCGGCCCCCTCGTCATCCCAAGCACCCTCGGCGGGGTGCCAGTTACCTCGATCGGTGACTATGCGTTTTTCGATTGCCGCAGCCTGACGAGCGTCACGATCCCCGAAGGCGTGACCGCCATTGGCAAATCTGCGTTTCTCGCTTGCATCAGCCTGGCTGCCATAACCATTCCCGACAGTGTGGCGTCGATCGGAGATTTTGCGTTTAGTGTATGCGACAGCCTGACGAGCATAGTCATACCCAATAGCGTGACGTCCATCAGCGAAGGAGTTTTCTCCCAGTGCCTCGTTTTAGCCAAGGTGACTATTCCCTACGGCGTTTCCACTATCGGTCGTTACGCTTTTTCTGAGTGTCCAGAGCTTTCAACTGTCGTTATCCCAGCAAGTGTCACGTCGATTTTGGAGGGGGCTTTTTCTAAAAGCGGCTTGACCGAAGTGAGTATTCCAAGCAGCGTGACGCTTATTGAGATTTGGGTTTTTGATCGCTGTGAGCGGCTAACTTCCATCAATGTAGACCTGCTCAACCCAAATTTCGCCAGCTTGGATGGTCTATTGTTCAACATGGATCTGAGCACCCTGATTAAGGCTCCTAGTGGCCTTAGTGGACACTATTCGATCCCTTCTAGCGTAACAGAGATCGGCGAAGAAGCTTTCGGCTTTTGCCATGCGCTGACCAGCGTAACCATTCCTGAGGGTGTTATTTTTATTTGTTTTGGCGCCTTTGTCTTTTGCGAGAGTCTAACAGACTTGTTGATACCTGCAAGCGTCTCCTCCATCGGTGAATTTGCCTTTCATTCTTGCGCTTCGCTGACGAGTATTGTAGTGGATAGAGGCAACCTCAGTTATTCGAGCTTCGGAGGGGTGCTTTTCGATAAATCGTTGACCACCCTGATCCAGGCGCCTGGCGCATTATCGGGCT
>DAIQNO010000020.1:0-16224 GCA_036788355.1 Opitutales bacterium
GTTGCGGAGGATTTCCACCCGCTCGATCGCATCGATGTCGCTGTGGAGGTATTCTACCCGGATCTTGGCTTCGCGGAGGAAGGCGGTCAGGTCTTCGCTCATCCGCTTGGTCAGGGTGGTGACCAGGGTGCGCTCACCGGCGGCGGTCGCCCGGTGGATTTCGCCGATCAGGTCTTCGACCTGGCCCTTGATGGGGCGGATTTCCATCACGGGGTCGAGGAGGCCGGTGGGTCGGATGACCTGCTCGGCGATGACTGCAGAGTGTTCCAACTCGAACTTCGCGGGCGTGGCCGAGACGAAGAGCGTCTGCGGGGTGATGGCGTTAAACTCATCGGGCTTCAACGGGCGGTTTTCCAGCGCGGAGGGCAGCCGAAAGCCAAAGTCCACCAGTCGCTCCTTGCGGGCGCGGTCGCCGTGATACATCCCGTAAGCCTGCGGCAGGGTCGCGTGGCTCTCATCCAGCATCAGCAGGTAATCATCGGGAAAAAAGTCCAGGAGGCAGAACGGTCGCTCACCGCGTTTCCGTCCGCTGGTCCACATCGAGTAATTTTCGATGCCGTTGCAGAAACCCAGCTCCTGGAGTAATTCGAGGTCATATTCCGTCCGCATTTTGATGCGCTGAGCCTCCAGATAGCGCTTATTAACCTCGAAATAAGCCACCCGTTCATCGAGCTCGGCCCGGATGCCCTTGATGGCGTCGGCCAGTTTATCGCGACTCGTTACGTATTGGTTGGCGGGGTATAGATCGAAGTGGGCGAGGCGCTTTCCGGTCTCGCCGGTCAGCGGGTTCAGTTCGAAGATGCCCTCGATTTCCTCCCCCCAAAACTCGACCCGGATGGCCGTCTCCATATAGGCCGGGAAAATGTCCACGACCTCCCCGCGCACCCTGAACTTTGCACGGGTGAGCTGGAAGTCGTTGCGCTCGTAGAGTGTCGCGACGAGCCGCTCCAGCAGCACGTCGCGGTTCAGCTCCATGCCCTCCCGGAGTTCGATCCTCAGCCGGAGGAAGTCCTCAGGGGAACCGAGGCCGTAGATGCAGGAGACACTTGCCACGACAATCACATCGCGGCGCGAAATCAGCGATGAGCTGGAGGAAATCCGCAGCCTTTCGATCTCGTCGTTAATCGCGGAATCCTTTTCGATATAGGTGTCGGTCTGCGGGACGTAAGCCTCGGGTTGGTAGTAGTCATAGTAACTGACGAAATACTCCACGGCATTGTGCGGAAAGAAGCTCTTAAACTCAGAATAGAGCTGAGCGGCCAGGGTCTTGTTGTGCGACATGATCAGCGTCGGTCGCTGGAGTTGCTGGATAACGTTGGCCATGGTGAAGGTCTTTCCTGACCCGGTGACCCCCAACAGCGTCTGGTAGCGATTTCCCGCCCGGAGCGACGCCACCAGCTCCGCAATGGCCTGTGGCTGGTCCCCTTGGGGGCTGTAATCACTGGCGAGCTGAAACTCCATCGCCAGGATGGTCGGCCACCACCGGTCCTTTCGCAAGCTCGACGATGGAGATTCAGTTCTCGGTCAACCCCGGTGAGTCTGGATGCGCCGGTCTCGTTGCGACTGCGCCTCAGTGGTGCGACTGCGCCCCGAATAAAGCCACCGCAGCCCGGCACAACAGCGTTGTCACCGACGAGACCGGGCAAAATCTACCCTGTTGCGATGAAAGAGGGTTGTCCCGAGCCCTCAATTTCCGCAGGGTTCAGTAGGATCACTAAAAGTCTTCAACATGGAAACTTCTGCCATCGGGGTACCAGACTCGCTTGCGACGCGCTTGGGGGAGTTTTTGCCGGGAGCATCATGGGAGACGTTTCAGCGTCAGGTGGGCGAGATGGGTAGGCCTCGGCTATTGCTGAATGTGCTTCGAGCGCCGCGGGAGGCCCTGCTGGCGGAGCTGGCCGGTGCGGGGTTGCAGGTGGAGCGGTCGGCGGACTGGCCGTTCGCCTGGGAGGTGGTCGGCGGGGACTGGCGGGCTCTTTTGAATCTGCGGGTCGTTTTAGAAGGCGGTGTGGTGCTACAAGAACCGGCTGACTTTTTGCCCATGGTGTTGTTGGGGCCTGCTCCGCGGGAACGCTTTTTGGAATTGGGAGCGGGGGAGGGGCAACATCTCCTGCTGGCGGCCTTGTTAATGGGGTTGGAGGGTCGATTGACGGCCATCGAGTCGGTGCGGCTGCGTCGGGATCGGCTGCGGGAAAACCTGGCGTTGTGGCGGATCGCCAATGCGCGGACGGAGCAGGCCCCGTTGCATGGCTATGGCCGGCGCGCCCCGGCTCATTACCATCGGGTGCTGGTGGCGCAACTGGGGCCTGGGGACTTGCGGTTGGGGTCTCCACGGCATCCATTTCATCGGTGGGAGGCGGGGCGAGTTGTGGAGCATTCCAACGCGCTCAAGGCGGCGCTGTTGTCGGCCCTTGAGGCGACGCGGCCCGGCGGCGCCTGCCTCTACGCGGTGGCTTCGTTTTTGCCCGAGGTTTGTGAGGAAGTGGTGGCCCATGCGCTGCGGCAGTTTCAAGGAACGGTGGCAGCGATCCCGCTTCGTTGGCCGGAAAACCTGAAGTTGGAGGCGCTTCCGGGGGTGACGACTCTGCCGGGCTTGGCCGAATCCTTCCCTGAGGAGGTTTCTCATGCCCGGCGAGTGCTGCCACAGGGGGACTTTCGCGGCTGGTTTGTCTGCCGACTGCGCCGACTGCCCCGCACGGGGTTGGCCAGCAATGGGTCGAAGCCCGGCTGGGATAGCGACTGATCGTCACGACGTGGTGACGTTCCGATCCGGGTCAGTTGTTTCGGGAGGTGGGCTCGGGTGCCGCAAAGGTGGCACGGTTGCGGGAGTCCTCTTCGACGGTGACGGAGGCCACCCAGACCCGCTGGGCGGTGTGCTGCTTGACGAGGGGGTCGAAGGTCTGGTGCAGGTGCTGGGCGAGGCCCTCGCAGGAGGTGTTGGGCAGGAGGTAAACCTTCCAGGCGGCGGGGGCTGCGGCGACGAGGGCCTCGCGGAGCGGGTCGTCAGTGGCCAGCAGGCAGGCGTGGTCGAGGTGGTGATCGATCCAATGCCGGAGGTATTTCAGGTCACCAAAGTCTACGACGAAGCCGTTTTGGTCGAGTTGGTGGCACGCAAAAGTCAACTCGATGGTCCAGTTGTGCCCGTGGATCAGGGCGCAGTGCCCTTGGTGGTGGGGCTGGCGGTGAGCCATTGGGATGTCCACATAGCGCTTCGCACACGTCAACATAGTAGAGGCGAGACTCGCAGTGCTTCGGTGGAATCTTGGATTCTCGCCGTGGGCTGGAAATGTCGCGACTCCACCGTCAGGCGGCGTCACCGGTGCGTCCAATGGTCAAGGTGTCGTCATCGTCCGGCAGGCTACGAGTTTTGGAACGCATCCGGCGGATAATGGGCTTTTGGCGACGCTCGACTGCCTCGACGGTGTAGATGACCTCGTCGATGTCGTCCTCTTGCGGGAGGTCGAACATCAAGTCGAGCATCAGGCTTTCCATGATGGAGCGGAGGGCGCGGGCACCGGTCTTTAGCTCGATCGACTTTTCGGCGATCCGGCGGATGGCGGCGGGTTCAATGGTCAGTTTGACGCCTTCCATCGCCACGAGCTTGGAGTATTGCTTCACCAAGGCGTTCTTGGTTTTCAGCATGATGTATTCCAAGTCCGTCACGGTCAGGTCGTTGAGGACGGAAACGGTCGGCAGACGCCCGATGAACTCGGGGATCATGCCGTAGCGGACGAGGTCTTCCGGCTGGACCTCCATCATGATCTCGTCACGGGTCGGCACCTTTACGGACTCGCCAGAGACATCGAAACCGAGGACTTTCCGCCCGGCACGCTCGGTGATGATTTTTTCAAGGCCGACGAAGGCGCCGCCGCAGATAAAGAGGATGTTGTTGGTGTTGACCTGGATGTATTCTTGGTTGGGGTGCTTTCGCCCCCCTTGCGGCGGCACATTGCAGATCGTGCCCTCGATGATTTTCAGCAGGGCCTGCTGGACGCCTTCGCCGGAAACGTCGCGCGTGATGGAAACGTTGTCCGTTTTCCGCCCGATTTTGTCGATTTCATCGACGTAAATGATGCCGCATTCGGCGCGTTTGACGTCGAAACTGGCCGCTTGGAGGAGACGGAGAACGATATTCTCCACGTCTTCGCCGACGTAGCCGGCCTCGGTGAGGGTGGTGGCGTCGGCGATGGCGAAAGGCACCTCCAGTTGCTGGGCCAGGGTGCGAGCCAGAAGGGTCTTGCCGGTGCCGGTAGGCCCGATCAGCAAGATGTTGGCCTTTTCGATGTGGACGTCGTCAAACTCCGGTTCAATCGAGCTGACGGTGCCTTGTTGCTCCAGGGCCAGACGCTTGTAGTGGTTGTAAACGCCCACGGACAGTACCCGCTTGGCGTGTTCTTGCCCGATGATGTGCTGGTCGAGGTGGGCCTTGATCTGGGCTGGCTTCACGACCTTGAAGCCAGTGTTGCCGGGCATCGGGGTGGCGGTGTCCTTGAGCTCGCGGTCGATGATGGTCTTGCAGACGTTGACGCAAGAGTCACAGATATACACGCCTGCGGGGCCCGCAATCATCTTGCGGACTTCATTCTGCGACTTTCCGCAGAAAGAGCAGAAGGTCATTTTGGTAGATTTCGCCATGCCTTGGAATCCTTAAAGCTATTGATGGCAGCGCGGCAGGCCAACGTTAATTTTCCGGTTGGTTAAAAAAGTTGCCTCTGGGCCTGCGTTGGCCCCTCGGGTCTTTAGATCCCCGCCTCGGGCTTGTCGCCCTTGGGCTGGCTTTCGATGACGGCGTCCACGATGCCATAGGCTTTGGCTTCATGGGCGGTCATGTAGTAGTCACGATCACTATCTTTGTTGACGGATTCCACGGGTTTTCCGGTGTGCTTGGAAAGGATTTCGTTGAGGGTGCGGCGCCAGCGGAGGATTTCCTTGGCGGCGATGGAGATGTCGGAGGTCTGGCCGGTGGCGCCGCCGGTGGGCTGGTGGATCATCACCCGGCTGTTCGGCAGGGCGTAGCGCTTACCGGGGGTCCCGGCAGCAAGTAGGACGGTGCCGAGGCTGGCAGCCATGCCGACGCAGTAGGTGACAATGTCACAGTGCAGAAAGTTGAGCGTGTCGTAGATGGCCATGCCCGCAGTGACACTGCCCCCAGGGGTGTTGATGTAGATGTGGACGTCCTTTTTGGGATCTTCCATCTGCAGGAACAGCAACTGGGCGACAACCGCGTTGGCGACGAAATCGTCGATGGGCGTGCCGATAAAGACAATCCGGTCGCGGAGGAGACGGCTGTAAATGTCCCACGGGCGCTCGGAACGGCCATCACGTTCATAAACAGTGGGCAGCGGGTAGTAGTAATTTTGGGCGTTCATGGTGCGGTGGGTGAGTTTAGTGAGGGTGGGTGGGCGGGCGGGGAGCGACGGAAAGGGGCAGCGGGCCGAGACCTCCTGCGGCCTGGTCGTGCTGAACAGGGATGTTCGGCGGGAAAGCCCGCCCTGTCAATCCAGGCTGACAGTTAATCTCGGTAGCTGGCTGAACCCTCCCGAAATGTCCCCGTCTCCCGACTTGCTGGTTGGGGCGGACCCAGGAGGGGGCACGGCACCTCAGAAAACAGTGAGCTTACTTATCCGATGCTTCGTGGTGGTCATGCTCACCGTGGTCATGTTCACCGTGGTCGTGGTCGTGGTCGCAATGGGAGTGGTCGTGGTCGTGGCCGTCGTGAAGCGCTCCAGCGGCGACGGTGATGTTAGCGCGGGAGACGATGAGGTCGATGGTCTTGGAAAGCAGGGCTTCCCGCTGCATTTCGCGCAGTTTTGCCTCGTCCTGGCGGATTTCCCGCACGACTTGGTCAGGCGCGATGCGGCGGGCGGTGGCTTGCTGCATGATGAGTGGGCTGAGATCTTCACCCGAGATGGTTAGTTCCTCTTTGCGGGCGATTTCGAGCAACAGGTATTCCACGCGGAGCTGGCGCACGGCGACTTGCGTGGCCTCGTCGTGCAGCTTTTCCTTGCGCTCTTCGATGCTGTCCATGTCGGCCCCTTGCCGCATCTGTTCGGACAAGAATCGCGTCAGAATGCGCTCGCGCTCGCGCTCGATGGCTGTTTCGGGAATGTCGAAGGAGATATTTTCCGAGAGCTGGTTGACCAGGCGGTTGCGGATAAAGCTGTTAACCTGCTGGGCTTTTTGCTGCTGGATGCTGGCGCGGATGCGCTGATCGAGGTCGGCTTCGCTGGCCACCCCAAGGCCCGCCAGGAAAGCCTCATCGAGTTCGGGGAGGACTCTGCGGCGGATTGATGAGACCTTGGCCTTGTAAACCGCAGTTTGGCCGCGCAGCCATTCTTCATCGTCAGATTCGGGAATGGTCAGCTCGACAGAGAACTCCTCGCCGGGCGTGCGGCCCGCCAGAGAACGGGCCAGGTAAGCCCTCGGGAAGTCCTGGGTCAGCTCGACTTCGGCGTCCGGGGCGGTCGCGGCTTCCCAGGTGGAGGACTCCTCATCAATCCAGGGCTCCCCGGTGGAAGGATCGACCAACTCGGGGTTTTGCAGGCGCCCGAAGTAGCTAAACTGGAGGAAATCGCCAATCTGGGCTGGATCGTCCACGGTCTGATACTCGGCGCGGTTTTGCAGAAAGTCGGCCTTGGCCCGAGTAAACTCCTCTTCGGTCAGCTCTGCGGACGGTGCTTCGATGGACAGGCCCTCGTAAACCGGCAGGGGCACTTGAGGCTGCAAGTCCACCGTGAAAACCACCTCCGCGTCTTGATCGGCCTTCAGGTCGACTTTCTCGACATCGACGAGCTGGTAAACCTTGAGCTGCTGGTCTTCGATAGCGTGCTCGTAAGCCTTCCGGAGGACGTTTTCCTGCATCCGGGCGGCGATGGCCGGGCCATAGCGCTTCTGAACCATCGTGACCGGAGCCTTGCCCGGACGGAAGCCGGGCAGGTTGACTTGGCTCGCGACGGACTTGGTGGCCTCGGCGGCTTGGGCAGCGATGAGGGCACCCGGAACCTCCACAATGAGCTTTTTCCGGGTGTTGTTGATGTCTTCGAAGGTGACGGTCACGCGATGTAAGGGTGCTGAGGGTCGAGGATGAAAAACCCGTTATCAAAGATTCCCTCGACACCCTCGGCAAGCTCGAAAAAACTAAACTTGACGGACCTCGGGGGTTTTGGCGTCCTCGTGATGGGTTGAGGCAGGATTTTTCGGTGCTCTTGGCGCACCGCAGGGTTTTCAGGCAATCGATTTCAGGATCGATGCGACCGGAACCCGTTTTTTGGTTGGGTAAAGCGTTTTTAATAGGCACTCAGCACGTTTTGGGGACGGAAGGCGTGATTTCTGAGCACAAGGTGGACTTTTCAGCAATTCTATCAGTATTTTGGCGATGAGGCGACGGGTAACGCGGTTAGGGGAGGCAGTCTTGGAGGTGGTGGCGGCACCGGTGACGGCTTTCGATGCGAAGTTGCGAGTGTTGGCGACCGATATGGTCGAGACGATGCGGGCTGAGGAGGGTATCGGCTTGGCGGCACCGCAGGTTGGCGAGCCGCTCCAGCTCTTTGTCGTGGAGCTGACCATCCCGCCGGGTGAGGCCGCGCCGTTTTCGTGGTCCTTTGACGGGCGGGAGCTGCCCTTGGCACTGCTGATGCCGTTAGTCGTGGTCAACCCGCAGCTCGAGCTTTCTGGCCCCGTGACGGACTACGAGGAGGGTTGCTTGTCCATCCCGGGGTTCCGGTTTTCGGTGGCCAGGCCGGATCGGGCGCGGCTGCGGTTTCAGGATCTCGATGGCCACTGGCACGATCTAGTGGCCACCGGACTGTTCAGCCGGGTCTTGCAGCACGAGTATGACCACTGCCAGGGCGTCTTGATGGTTGAGCGGGCCCAACCGCACCAAGTCCGCCGTGCGGCGGGTCGGCTGAATCGTTTTCGCCGGGAGACGCGGTTGCTGGTGGCCGAGTCCGCCCGCGGAAATCAGCCCTGATTTGGAGCGTCGTCGCGAGTCTCGGCGGGCTCAACTTCCATGGAGGTGCCCGGCTCGGGCTCGGGTTCCTCCTCGGGCTCGGGGGATTCATCGGATTCTGACTGAGGTTCCGGCGAGATCAGTAGCGTGCTTTCCGGCTGGCGGCCGGGTTCTGCGGCCAGCTCACGCTGATTTTCCGATGTTTCAGGCTCAAGTTGCAGCTCCGGTTCAAGTGGCAGCTCCGGTTCAAGGGGTATTTCTTTAACCGGCTGCGGCTGCGGTTCCGGTTCAAGCTCCGAGGCGGGCAGGGGTTCCGGTTGGGGCTGGATGCCTGGCGCAGCCTCGGAAACCTCCTCCGGCTCCGGTTGGGGGATGCGGTTACTGGGCGGCGGCGGGAAGAAGGCGGCCAGGGAGGTGGTCAGTTGGTCGTAAAGATATTCTGGAGCGCGGAAGGCGTATTGCCCTACTGACGGCTGCCAGGCTGCGGAAAACACGTCACCAGAGAGCCAGATTACCGGCGGCCCGGGCTCGGCCAGTGGGGTGGCCTCGGCATCCGCGGCGGCTGGGTCTGCATCGTCCGTTCCTTCAGCGGCGGCCGGGGTGCGACCAATCCGCAGGGAGAGCGTTTTGCCGCTGAAGGTCGTGACTTCCAGCGTCAGGGAATAGGGCTGCGCTTCGATGACCATGGGGTCGTCTAGCGACAGCGGCTCGGTAATCCGCAACCCACTGACGGCCCGTGCGATCATGTTCATCGCTTCGCGCTGAGCCGAGGTCAGGGGACGCTCTGTCGGTTCGCCCGCATTGCGGGGGCTGTCGAGATTGCCTCGATCGTCGAGAGGGTCTACCGTCGCCGGTTCCGGGGTATCAAGGCGGGTCCAGAGGGCCTCGGGCGCGGAGCGCGTGGCAGCATGGGCCGGTGCAGCATGGCCCGCTGGCGGCGACACTTCGATGCTCTGGACGTCGGCGGCAGCTAGGCTGACCGGTTGCCGGTCGAACCAGAAATTGGCGTCGGCCTCCAGTTGGACGGTGCCCGTCAGCAGCCAGGCCGAGGCTTCCTCGCCGAAGGCCGCGAACCGCCCGCCCGATGGCCCCGCCTTGCCAAGGCGCAGGTGCAGCGCGGTGCGGTTACTAGGGGTGCCGACCTTAATCTCGGCTTGGCCGAGCTCCAGGCGCCCAACGGTTTCTGCGTTGGCCGACACAAAGCGCTCCACGCGCAGCTCCTGCAGTGTCCGCGTGAGGTCGCGCAGGCGCTGAAAGTCCACCGGCATCAGGGGCTGGTCGAGCTGCCAAAAGCCGTCGCGCAGCCGCAAGACGATGAAATCTTCGCGATTATCCGCCATCACGGTCAGCTCCGTTGCCTCGGCCAGCACCGCCGTCGGCACGGCCAGTTCACCGGTGCGATCCGGCTCGCCACGGCGTTCCTGCCGGGAGCTACTCGGCGCTGCGCCCTCCCGCGAGGTCAGCCAAGTGACAAGGATCGAGAGCACGGCCAAGGCGGCCAACAGCCAAGCTAAATGCTTTAATTTCATAGGGAAACGAGTCGTTCAAGAAAGGGGTCTTCTTCGATAGTCCTGCTTACTCCGCCCCACGACAGACGGCAACCGATAATGTTTCCCCCAACAGGTTCCCCGACCTCGGGACGGCACCCGCCGGAGCCTATCCGACCCCCGTTGCCGGATGCCGAGCAGTGAACGATCCCCCTTGACCTTGGGTCGGAACTGGGCGACAATGTTGAGTAAGGCACCAAATTCGCATCGATCATGGACCGTAAAATGAAAACCATCTCCATCACGATACCGGAGGAGTATTATAAGAGTATCGTGAATACTGCGGCACTTGAGGGCGTCAGCCAGACCTACATTGTCAAGCGGGCGTTAGAAACTGAGCAATATCTCCGGCGCGAGGAGCGTGCCGGTAAAAAGATATTGATCGCAGACGGAAATAAAATGGAGCGTCTGATTCGGAGGTAAGGCGATGTCTGCGGTCGAGCCAGAGTTGCCTTCAGCTAATTCCGCAGTGGAGGTTTCCCCGTTAACGGCAGATGCAGCGCGAGACGAATCAATTCCGTTAACCAAGGAAAATTATGACCCGCTTCCCCAAGAAGATGCTGCTCGGCGATGGATCGCATTTATCCTGTTGGGTTTATTGATTTTCATCTGTCTATCGGCCTTCCTCATTATCCTTATCTTACCCAGCCACATCGAGAGTGCCTTTCAGGTGTTGCAGATTATATTCACGCCCGTGATCGCGCTCGTTTCGGCGGCGACGGGGTTTTATTACGGTACACGGAAATAAGCGTTCGGCCGCTTCGCCGCGCTCACGTAGAGGCGGCTGTATTGGGACGGGGCGCTGGCCGCGATCCCGACATACTCGTAGCGGGCAGGAAAAAATCCCGCACCAGGGCCACCCAACCTAGAGATGCACCCTGACCCCATTGCGTTCTACGGGGCCGCGGCGGAGGGTCAGCACGACGATTTCGGGGGGGCAATTCAGCCGTAGGGGCGGCACCCCGCCGAGGCCGCGCGAGGTGTAGCCGACGAGGTTGCGGTAGCACCAGAGCCCCTGGGCGGTCCACCGGGGGGCTCGGGAGTTGAGGTAGAGCGGAATGCCCCCTGGCAGGGCGATCTGCCCGCCGTGGGTGTGGCCGCTAAGTTGCAGGGAGACTCCACGCTCCGCCGCCTCACGGAAGGTCTCCGGCGCGTGGCTGAGCAGCAGCACGCAGGCATCGCCCGGCACTGCGGCCAGGGCGCGACCGAGGTCGTGGCTGCGGAACTCATGGGCATCATCGACCCCGGCCAGCCAGAGGCCCTCCAGCGGGCCGGTCAGGGCAACTGACTCGTTCAACAGCAGGCGCATCCCCTGGGCCTCCAGTTCCGGAACTTGCTCAATGACATCGTGGTTGCCCAGGACGCCGAAATGGGGCGTTTTGACTTCGGCAGACAGCAGTTTCATCAGGGACAGGCTGGCGTTGAACCCCCCTTCGCAATGGGCGCGGTAGTCGCCGGTATTGACGACGATGTCCACCGGGGCCAATTCCCGCAATTTGGCCGCCAGCCGGGGCACCAATTCCGGGTGCCCGTCGGCGTGGACATCGGCGATGTGCAGCAACCGGCGACCCTCCAGCGCGGTGGGCAGTTTTGGCAGAAAGACCTCCCGCTCCGTCACGGCAAAGCGGAAATACTCCGCCTTGGCCCGCTGGAGCTGGCCGGTGAAGGTCAGCAGCCACCAGGCGATGACCGGCTTATCCACCCACCGCCAGACCCTGAGTCGCCCGCCAGGGCCTTCTTTGACCCGCCCGTTGAAGAAATCCTGCCTGGCCCGGCGCCGGGACAGGGAGGCAGCCCCCAGTCTTGCCCCAAGCGCGTCGTAATTGACCGACCGGCTGGCCGCCGGCGAGAGTGGCTCTAGGGGCGGTATTTCTGGCATTCTTCGGGGATAACCACCTCGCCCAGAGTTGTCAGCCCGATAATCGCTCTGCCGAGCGTCCCTCCGTGTCACCGGCGCGGTCGATGTATCCCGCTGTCCGCTCAAAGCACCGCTCAGTCGTCGCGTTCCGTCACGCCTTTGGGCAGACTTTGATCTCGCCGAAACCCGTTGGCATCGCCCAATGTCGCTGCGTCACGCTTACTGACTGCTCGTTATGCAACCAGCCGACCCGACAACCGACATCCCCAGCGAGACGGCCCAGCGGCTTCCCGTAAATCAGCCGTTACCCCACGCTCAATCGGCCTCCGATCATCCGGGCGCTCACGCCCCGGCGCCGCGAGTGGCCACCGTGCGCCGTGAGACTGCCGAGACCGCCATCGAGCTGACCCTCGTGGTCGATGGCACGGGCGAGGCGGACATTCAGACCGGGATCCCGTTTTTTGACCACATGCTGACGCTTTTCGCCAAGCACGGCCTCTTTGACCTTACCGTTAAGGCGACGGGCGACCTTCCGGTCGATTACCACCACACCGTTGAGGATGTCGGCCTGGTGCTCGGCCAGGCCCTCCGGGAGGCCCTCGGCACCAAGCGCGGCATCGTGCGCTACGGCCACTTTAGCCTGCCGATGGATGAGTGCCTGGCCCACGCGGTCATCGACCTGTCCGGGCGCGCTTTTTTTGCCTACAAGGTGCAGATCCACAACTGGATGATCCGCGACTTCAACCTCGCCCTGATTAAGGAGTTCTTTCAAGCCTTCAGCAACAGTGCCGCCTGCAACCTCCACCTCAAACTGGAGTATGGCGAGGAGCCCCACCACATTGCCGAGGCGCTCTTCAAGGCCTTCGCGCGCGCCCTCGACCACGCTACGCAACTCGACCCGCGCCGCGGCGACCGCCTCCCGACCACCAAAGCGATGCTGTGACCTGTCGTGCGATGGGTCAGCCCCCCCAGGAAACTCCCAGTCCTTCTCCCGCTCCATCCATGACGCCTGCGAACATCCCGCCCGCCCCCGTCATCTCCGTGCAGGGCTTGGGCAAGTGCTACCGGATCAGGCACCAGGGCACCTCGAACAAGAACCAGCGCAGCCGACTCAACGAAGACCTGAACAACCTCGCTCGCTCCCTGGTCGGAAAAAACCGATCGAGCACCGAGGACTTTTGGGCCTTGCGCCACCTCGACCTGACCCTGCACCAAGGGGAACGCGTGGCCGTGATCGGCGGTAACGGGGCCGGTAAATCGACCTTCTTGAAGATCCTCAGCCGCATCGTTTATCCGACCGAGGGTCGCTTCGAAATCCAAGGCCGCCTGGCCAGCCTCCTCGAAGTCGGCACCGGCTTTCACCCGGAGCTCACGGGGCGCGAAAACATCTACCTCAACGGCTCCATTTTGGGGATGACGCGGGCCGAAATCACCCACCGCTTTGACCAGATCGTGGCCTTCGCCGAGGTCGAGCGATTCCTGGACACCCCGGTCAAGCGCTTCTCCTCGGGCATGTCCGTGCGGCTCGGCTTCTCCGTCGCAGCCCACCTGGACGCCGACATCATCATCGTGGACGAGGTGCTGGCCGTCGGCGACCAAGCCTTCCAGCAGAAATGCCTCGCCAAGATGAAAGAAATCACCGCCGACCACACCCGGACGGTCATTTTCGTCAGCCACCAGATGGATAAAATCACCGACCTCTGCAACCGCGCCCTCGTCCTGCACCAAGGAGCCCTCGCCCTCGACACCCAAAATGTCGCCGCCGCCGTTGAGACTTATTTCTCGATGACCAGCGGGCCATCGACACTTCAAGAAGACCAAAGTATTTGATTATTGACGGTCAGCTTTCCGAGCGGCACCCCTTTGCCTGAGATGAGGCTCTTAGTAAGCGAAGAAAAACCCGTAAAAAGCGGTATTGGGTTTCCTCACCTACCAAGAGGGGAACCACTGGTAAGTGTAGTTATACCTGGAAGAAATTGTGCCACTACGCTAAAGCAGTGCCTGGATTCGGTAGTGCAACAGACCTATCGCAATTTTGAGGTGATTTTCTGCGATGATGGGTCAACGGATCACACGCTGGAAATCGCCCAAAAATACACCTCAGATCCGCGGGTCACTGTCCTTTCCAACCCAGCTCCAAAAGGGGTATCGGCAACCCTTAATCAGGCAATCAAAAAGGCTCGTGGTGAATTGATTGCCCGGATGGACGCCGATGACTTGATGAAACCAGAGCGCCTGGCGACGCAAACTGCATTCCTCAAAAAGCACCCCCACCTCGGAGTCCTCGCCTCCACTGCAATTCCCTTTACGACGACGCCCAACCCGCTTGGTAAGCAATTTCGTTGCCCAAAAAGCCATAACGCAATTTTGCGACGGTTCCTCTTCAAAAATCCGATCGTCCACCCCACGGTTATGTTTAATCGTAAGGTGGTAGGTCAGCTTCTGCACTATGATGAGGGCGTTAAGGCCAGCGAGGATTACCTCCTTTGGGCAGAATTATTGCACAAAGTCGAGTTCCACATTCTACCAAAACCGCTGCTATACTACCGCACAAATCCTACCTCAAATCACGCGCATCCCGATCGTATCGAAACGGACGCGGTGGCACGTCGCCGGTTTTTGGCCCGTTACGGCATCGAGGATCGCCGGATCGTGCATATCTTCACCAAGTGCAGTTGGGGCCAGCTGCTTTCCGCCGAAGATGTCTTGCTTTTGCGTGACTTGTGTCGGGCTAATCCAGGGGTGACTAAACAACTTTTTGGAAAGCTCGATGCCTTTTGCCAATTTACCTCAACTTATCAAGAATTTGTGAATAGTTACACCTTTTGTCCTTCGCTTTGAGTAAACCGTATCGCTGCCGACCTCTGAATCAGGAAATAAAATCTAGAGCATTTAGAAGGTCCAGACGGTGAGCTGTTAACAAAATAGTGCTTTCAGAAAGTATGGAGTCAGATTTCAGACACTCCTTCCCAGCGGAATCCATCAGATGATCATAGTATAAACCGTTCTTCCAATCGGAAGGAGGTTCTGGTTGCCGACGTTAATGACTAGCCGCATTAAATCTCTTTTCTTTCTGGTAAGCCTCTGGGTTCGAGCCCTCGGCTTGCTTGCGATTTTCCCGCTTAACCTTGGGGCGCGTCAGAAACTTCTGTATTGGACTGGCTCGACGGCACTTCTTCACTCAATTTTTCACTGGCTAAACCGCTTAAATCGGGTATTTGCGGCCCCTCAGGTGAGGCGCGATGAGCAGACCATCCTTAATTTTGCCCAGGTTTTGCAGCAGTATAGCCACGGGATCAATCACCAGCCGTGTTTGATCTTTATCTATGTCTCTCCTAGCGCGCCGCCTTTTGGCTTTATGGAATGGGTTGCCGTTTCATCGGCGATGAAGCACAATAAAAATCTCCGACCTGTTTTGCTTGCGGGAGATCAGCCGACCGGTAAGTATTGGATGACTTTGCGAGATCAGGTGGACTTTATTCAGCTTCCTGATTTTTCGTTTTTCAAGGGTGCTAAGTTTTTTCATCCTGCCCACAAATCGGATGTTTTCCGCCTGCTCGCAGTCTATTATTTGGGTGGTGTCTATCTGGATTTTGACACGATTACGCTAAAGCCCATTCCGGCACCGACCAGTGGGGTCATCTTGGGGGCTCAACCGCGGGTCTACCCGTTTTCCGGTGGGTTATGCGGAGCGGTAATTATCGGGAATAGATTAGCGCCTTTTCTCCGCCATTGGATGGACTGTTACTCGTCATTCATTTCGCGGGGACGTGACTGGTTTTGGGATTATCATTCTGTGAAACTGCCAGTTTCGCTGGCGGCCAGGCATCCAGAAGAGCTAGAAATCGTTGACTTTAACCGATTTTTTTATCCGCATTGGCTGCAGATTAACTCTTTTGTTTTTTCTGAGGGTTCGGCGGAGCGGTATGGGCCTTATTTAGCGGATTTGGTAGTCGTGCATTTGTGGAACCAACATACCAAGGAATCGCTCAAGGTCATGGACGAACATGCCGTGAAGTCGTCAACTTCCTTATATGCAGAATGGGTGCGAATTGGTCTGGCGGAGGAGTTGATGAAATTGGGCGTTGAGGTTTTGAAGGTTGAGCAGGATGAACAGGTGTAAGGCCCTCTTGCCTCATCGAAGGTGTGCAATTTGTGGTTGATAAGGTAAAAATGGTAGATCAATGTTGGTTTTGAAGCTTATGGAGTCATCCCGTTTCACATCGCCAATCCTTTCGTTTTGCACGACCTGCATGGGTCGGGTGGGGGATATTCAAATTACCATGGCCAAGAATCTGGAGGTGATTGCGAAGTGGCCTATGGTTAATTGGGTGTTGTTAGATTACAACTCTGCTGATGGGTTGGCAGACTACACCCGCCGGGAGCTAAGGAAATACATTGATGGTGGCAGGTTGACCTATTTGCGAACCGATGAGCCCCAGTTCTATCAGATGGGTCATTCGCGCAATGTCGCCTTTTTGGCCGCTGAGGGTTCTTTTGTGTATAATGTGGATGCCGATAATATCATTACTAAGGATTTTGTTTCGATGATGGTTGGCCAAGTCAATAGCCATCGATCCGGGGATTTTTATGCGATGCGGCGGCGATCTTTCCGTGGGCGTTTAGGATTATGTAAAGAGGATTTCATCGGTCTTGGCGGATATGATGAGGCGTTAAAGGGTTATGGATATGATGATCGTGATTTGATGGAGCGAGCGCTTGCCAGGGGGTTTCGCTTGCGAACCTGGGGCCTCCGGAGCGTGATTCGGCCTCCGGTTAGTCGTTTGGAGCAACCCAAGGCGGAAAAGGGGGCAAATCTGGAGGTTCGCGACGTCTCCGTGACGGAGGTCGCCAATCGTCGCCGGTCGGTG
>DAIQNO010000021.1:0-15841 GCA_036788355.1 Opitutales bacterium
ATGGCGCGGGCACGGTCGGCATCGATTTCAATGCCAGTGAAAACGGGCCGCTGCTGGGTCGCCATCTGACCGTCGAAGGTTTTGATGTCGGCATCGACTACGGCCATGCGGTCAACTCCATCACTTTGGAGCACGTGTCGTTAAGGAACCAGCGCGTCGTCGGCATTCGCAACCGCAACAATATCTTCATTCTCCGCGGGTTAAAATTTGAAGGCGAGGTGTCGGCGGTAATCAATGAAGGCTCCGGTGGGATGTTTACGCTGGTCGAGGCGGAGCTTGTTGGCAGAGGTGCCGCCGGCGGGCTGCCCGCGATCATCAATCAGGGCAAGGAGTCTTCGATCTATCTGCGGGACATCCGCTTGCAGGGTTTTGGTAAAAGCGTTGCCAACCCAGCCGGCCCCATCCCTGATTCCTCCGAGGCAGAGATCGAGGAATGGGTTTCACACCCTTCACTACAGGCCTTTCCTTCCCAACCCGGCTCCCTGCGGCTGCCGATTCAGGAAAGCCCAGACCTGCCCTGGGATCCTCTGGATCAATGGATCAGCCCGCTGGCTTTTGGCGGCAATCCCAATGATGGCAGGGATGATTCGGACGCTATCCAGGCAGCGATTGATTCAGGGAAAACGACGGTGTATCTGCCGCTGAGCGATGTTATCGACCGAAATACTAACCGCCGTGGGTGGATTCTCCGCAAGCCGATCATTCTGCGCGGCAATGTCCGAAGATTGATCGGCACCGAGGGTTTTATTCGTTTGGGCAGCCCACTGAAGGATGACCCTGAGGCAGCCGCGATAATAATTGGGGATGGCACTCATCCGGTGGTCTCCATTGAGCGCATTTCCTTTGCTATGGGTGATGGGCGCAAGAGCGAGATTTTCCGACATGAGGCCAATCGGACGCTGCTACTCTCAAGTGTCTCTAATGGGACGTTTTATCGCAATACTGGTGGAGGCGATCTGTTTATTGATGATGTCGTTTTCGGGCGTTGGCATTTTGCCAGCGGCCAAAATGTCTGGGCCCGTCAACTCAACCCAGAAAACAAGGACACCAAGATCTTTAACCAAGGTGCCAACCTGTGGATCTTGGGATTAAAGACGGAGAGTCGCGGCACGATTATCGAGGCCAGTGGTGGAGGAAACACTGAAATACTGGGAGCTCATATTTACTCCAACGAAAACGTGAGTTCTGAGACGATGTTCATCATCAAAGACAGCAATTTTTCGGCGGCCGGGCTGGGTGAATATGCCTGGAAGAAGCCTTGGGGCTACTCGACCGTGCTAGAGGTGAGCCGTGGTTCCCAGACGCGAATCATCACGGATGCGGCGGTTCAACGCCGGGGTTTCGCGAGTCAGCTCCCGCTCTTTGTCGAGCATGCGGCGGCGGCCAGTGCGGCCTTGGGAAAGCCTGACGTGCCCCAGGTGTCGGTCGAGGCACAGGCGTCCTACGTAGTTCTGGATGTTGAAAATCACCAACGCGGAGTGAATTACCGTGTCGTGAAAAGTTTGGCCAGTGATGGGGGCACGGTGGTCGCGCTGTTTTCGGGTGAGGCACGGATGACCATCCCGGGATTGACTCCGTTGACGGATTACTCCTTTCAGGTCACTGCCATTTCAGGGGACGGTGGAGAGGCTTCGGCCGATCCGATCCTGGTAAAAACCACTGCCGATGTGATCCCGCCGACAGTGGTCGGTGATCTGAAAAGCCAGCGGGTGACGCCCCGGCGGGTGCAGTTGCGCTGGACGGCGGCCATCGACGATGTGAAGCTCAAGGATTACGTCATCACCCGAGAGCCTGGCTTTCCCGTTGACGAAGTAGCGACCACTGAACTCTCGTATTTTGATACCACGGTTCAACCGGGACAATCGGTAGTGTATCGCGTTAAGTCCCGTGACGCTGCCGGTAATCTGTCCGCCCCTGCCACCATCGAGGTCGAAGTGCCCTCCAAAGAACTGGCTTCCGAGACGCTGCACCCTGAACTTTACGTTGATGGCTTCAAGATCTTTAAGCGCGGGCCTATCGTCGGCGGGATGGAAGCGCGGAGCTGGGCCCGGGTGTCGGCCATTGATCTGGGCGGTTCAACCCCATGGACTACGGCCACCTGGCGTTATGGCTCGGCAGTTCCCGGTGCGATCATTAACTTAGTGGTAAATCCAGACGAGATCAGGTTGGTGGAAGCTGGTAATAATCGAGCGCGCCTACTGATTGGAGGGACGGTGATTGCCTCTCATCAAGTCCAACCTACCGGGGGATTTGAGCAATTTCAGGAGTTTACAGAAGCCCTGACCCTTCCACACGGCGGGGTGCACGATATCTACATTACCTTCGATCGTGGTGAGGCCAAGCGGGGCCACGCGTGGCTCGATTTTGACGGGATCACCTTCAGTCATTAGGCCCCGAACCGTCCCGGTCGATAGGTCATCGGCATCCCCGAAAGCGATAGGCCGGGATGATTGAGGCTGGTTGGGCTCTAGTGGGGAGGTCAGGGTCGGCGATTCTCGTTAGTTGGGGTCGCTGCTTGGGTTTCCCTTGCCAAGTGAGTTCCAGCGGCTGCCTTCCCTAAGCGCGATACCAGTGGTGGCGAGACGTGGCGACACTCAAGGGCCAATCCCGCCCGTATTGAACTGAAGCCGATATTGATTGTTTTCCGCCAACGGTGGCCGAGACTAAATAGAGTGCATGGCGGCTCCGACCGATGCCTCGATGTCCCGATCATCTACCCTGGAACGAAGAGGACGAAAGAATCGTTTAAGGTGCAGGGACAGGATTTGAACCTGTGACCTTCAGGTTATGAGCCTGACGAGCTACCGGGCTGCTCCACCCTGCAATCAATAAAAGGGTAAGGATGACGGAACGGGCGCGAGCGTCAAGGTTTTATTTTGGAAAATACGCCGAGGCGGGTTGAGCGGGTTGAGGGCCGAGGTTCTGGCTATTTTTCAGCCCTCGTCGGGGTTGAACTTGCCGCCGTAGCCGGGTTGGTAGAGGCGGAGGCCGGTGAGGCGGGAAATGTCGCTGAAATGGGCGTCGATGGCGTAGAGGCGGGTGTCGTCGTGCAGGGCGATAGCCGAGATGAGGACATCCAGCCACGGCACCTTGAGGCCCTGATCTCGGAGCCGCCAGGCCAGGGCCACGGCGCGTTCCCAGTCGGCCTCGGTAGCCACGCGATAGGGGATTACGGCGAAGTGCAGGCCGAGGCGTCGGCGCTCATTGACCCTCGCCCCGCCGAGCACTTCCAGGCGCACGGGGGCGCACCACTGGGCCTCGTAGGCATCGAGGAGTGACTGCACCGCCAGCTTCACCCGGAGGTCTCCTTGGCGGCGCAGGGCTTCGATCCAGCAACTGCTATCGACCAGCACCATGACAGAAGGGGAGGGAAGGGAGGGCGGTGAAGGAAACCGGGGCTGGGGGAGAAGTCGGGCGGGGGTGCCTTTTCTGGAGGGCCAGACGGGGCGAGCCGCGTTGGGCTCCGATAGAAGAGGGCGTGGGAAGGTTGTGCGAGGGTGTCGGAACTGAAGACGGACTGCTCCGGACGCCGTGCGGACTAGTCGAGACGGAGGGGTGGTATCGGGTCAGCATCCTCGGTGGTGTTGGGATAATCGAAAGCGCTCTCCCGGATCAACAGGCCAAAGGCGGAGGCTTTCCGCCTCCGGACGAACTCCTCGACGGCCTTGGCCACGGCGGAGCTTTTCATTTTCTCGCCCGTCAGCTCCATGATGTCGCTGAGGATGGCTTCATTGATGTCGATCGTCACTCTCATCGATCTAATTTTCATCAATCTGCATCAAAAGACAAGGTCTTTGTTCTCAAATTGCACATTTTGGCCACAGAGATCGCCGCATTTTTGTCGAAGAGTTGCCTAGTGCAGTAGCTGGGCGGGATTCTTAACCGTCTGCAGCCGATGTTGAGTCATTTTGGGAGAGATCGGCGGTGAAAGTCAGTGCGGCGCGTTGGGCGGCGAGGTCTGCGGGGATGGGCAGGACGGCCAGCGGGAGGCCACGCGAGTTTCTCGGGCGGCTACCCTCGCGGATCAGGCAGCCGAGGGTGCCGTGCTGCTGCATCTCGGTCAGGGTGTCCCAGAAGGCCGTTGCTTCGAGGAGTTCACCGAGCGACCGCAGGGTGGGGCCTTTTCCGGCCTCCTTGGTCAGCACGAGGCCGACGGTGATGGAGATAGGGGCCTCAGCCGGGTTGTCAAAGTGGCTGGCTAGGGCGCAAGCGTAGAGGGCCAGTTGCAGCCCACTGCCGTCCTTGGCCAGCTTGCCCGGCGTGATGGCCGTGGCCGAGCCGGTCTTGTAGTCGAGGATACGGATCGGCCCTCGCTCGGGGGGCCAAGTGGGGTCGGGGAGGAGCACGAGGTCGATGCGCCCGGTGAGGCCCCAGGTGCCGCTCATCGGGCCTTCTTGGAAGCCCCGGCGTGGGCGTGTCGGCGGATTTTCAGTCCCCGCGGGTCTCGTCGCATCGCTGCCGTCAGCTTCCGGCCTGGAAGTTGGTAGGTCGATTTCGGCGAGGGCCCAAGAGCCCTCGAAGGTCGAGGCCAGTGAGTCGATGGCATCGAGGACTTGGTTGCGGCAAAGTCTCCAGTGTTGGATCCAGGTGTCGGGCAGTGGTCGCCCGGCAGATTGGTAGGCCGCAGCGGCGTCCTGGTAGGTGGCCCAAGCTCGGCGCTCGGCGAGGCCCTTCCAGATCTCCGGCGGGGGCAGCGGGCGGGCGGTTCCTGGGGTGTCAGCGGAGGGAGCTTCCCAAGGCACCATCCAGGCGTGCAGCCAGGTGCCGTGGGCGAGGCGGTGGGTGCCCATTTCGAGGGGGCCGGGGCGCGGTTTCACCCGGAGAACGTGCTCAAACCAGGCCAGCGGTGGGTTTCGCCAGGCCGATTCCCAAGCTCGACAGGCCATCGACAGGGACGTGCCGCCGGTCGAAAAGGTTTCTTCGCCGAACGGGAGGTTGCGGTCGCGACGTCGCCGGGCAAGGTCGGCGATGCGGGAGAGAGTTTCGGCGGCGGTGCCTGCCGGGGTTGGGTTGACAGGCAAGGCGGCCCCGACCTCGCCCGGCAGTGGCCTGACCGAGAGGACTTGCTCAGCACCGGCCAGTGCCGCGAGATTTTCCCAGAGGGTTGCGGGTGCGGTCGCCTCCCCCTGGAGTCCCGGCGTCTCTACGGTGTAAGCGGCGGCGACGGTGGACTCGGTCTGGCGGATGGCCTGGCGGTAGGATTCCGCTAGGGCGCGTTCCCGCTGGCTGGGCGAGCGCAACCAACCAAGCCCGGGACGGAAAACGCGCTCGAGACCGCCGTGGTCGGCCGGCTGGGTAGCCTGCGCATTGAGCATCGCCACGGTTTCCTCGTCGAGCCAGGCCGATGGGGGCACTTTTGGTGGGAATCCAGGCGTGGCCAGGCCACCCAGCAGGAGATGATCCCAGTCGAGGCCCGCTGCTTCTTTGATTGAGACTAGCCAAAGTTGGCAGAATGGCTCACTACCGGAAGGTGCCCGGCGGCGGACCGTGCCCACCATCCGGTCGAGCAGCCACGCAGCGAGGCGGGCCCGGTCGGGCAGCGGGGCCAGGGCCGCCAGAATGCTTAAACGCTGCAGGGCCTCGGCGAGGTTTTCCTGAAAGCCCAGTGGAGTAGCGACGGCCCGCAGCGACGGCCCCAGCTCGGCCAAGGTCGGCTTTTCGGGCCACGGTTGCAGGACTGTGGAGGGCAGACGCAGCGGAAGCCAGGCAGAGAGACCCTCGGCCTGCAACGATGCCCAACCGACCGCGAGATCGCCGGTCAGCACCTGGGCGGTGACCCTCCCGATGGCCCGCTGCCACTCCGTCGCGGCTCTGGACCAGCGCGGCTCGGCCGCCGCGAGCACCTCCAGCAGGGCCAGCAGCGGCCCATCCTCACCGGTGGCCTGGTAGCCCAACCAGGCCCTAAACGCGGCCTGCTGCGGGGTGATCCCCGGAGCCCCGCCGGGAGCGTCAAAATGATCCACTCCCCATCGTTCCCAGCAGGCCGTGACCTGCCGACTGAGCGGAGAGCCCTCCTCGGGCACAACCACGGCCACCACCGGGGCAGGGATGCCCGCAGGATGGTCATCGAGATCGGTGGAGTCGCCATCCGGGCCAGCACCTTGGGCGGCGGACGCCTGGGCACGGTGCAGGGCTTCTGCCGCCAGCCAACGTGCCTCGGTAAAGCTATTCTTGGCTGCGACCGCCATGACGAGGGGACGCTCTGCGCGACCACTAGAGGCCGCCGGGTCTCGGCCCGGAGCGGTCGGGGGCCGGGCAAAATCGGGCGACAGCCTCGCTGTTTCCTGTGTCTCCAGGGCGGCCAAGATCGCCTCGCCCACGGGGTCCGTATTGGCGGATTCCGGGGTTTTCGCCCAGGCGCAGCCCCAGTTGCGCGGAGGGCGGGTGAGACAGGGGGTGGGTTCCCCAAAAACCGCCTCCAAAGTCGCCGCCCAGACTTCCGACAGTGCGTCGGAGGATTCCTCCGGGGTCAACAGCAGCACGGACTGCGCCCGCTGGGCGATGGCCTGCAACAGCGGCAGCCGATCGACTGCCACACTGCTAAAGCCGACGATGGCGACGTTGCCCAAGGCCGCCCTCGGAGGGCCTGGTGCTTCCGACGCGCTGAAATGCCCGCTCAGCCATCGCTCCGCCTGGGCTGCCGTGCAACCGCCGCCAGCCTGCAACCGGTGGAAGAAGGCCCGTCCGAGCGACAAGAGTGGGTGGTCGAGGCCCCCGGTCATTGCCGCAAGGGGGGGGTGCTGAAACCAGCAGTCTTCACCGCCTTGGGGGGGCAGGCCCTCCGTGCTCCAGCCGGCGGCATCGAGGGCGTCCAACTCCGCCAGCAGCGGCCCTGGGGCCACCCAAGCTGCCTCCGCTGCGGGGTTCGGCGGGCGGCCAGCTGCTGCGGACTCCGCCAGCAGCGCCTGGGCAGTCATCGCGAGGAGGAGCTGGAGATCCTCCCGGCGCCAGACCTTCAGCGGGGCCTGCTCACGCTCCAACATCCAGCGTCGAAGGCTTCCGGGCGTCCACCATTGCAGCCCGACTCCGCCGCCTCCGGCGGCGATCCAGTCCGCCCGGACGCGCCCGAGAAAAGTCATCGACGGTGCCAGCACCCCGCACGGTGCCGGACTGGCCCAGGCCACCGGCGCCAGAGCCCCCAACCAGGGCTGAAGCCACTCCGCTCGCGCGCCCGCCCAATAACGGTAACGCCCGTGCCGCACTGTCGCCTGAAAAGTCCAACCCACCCCCGTCACCTTGTCCGAGCACAGCGACCGCTGCCAACCCCAGACTCAACGGTGATGCTGGGGGACTTCTATCCCAAAGGAATCTGCAAGACGCCGAGCAGCCATAGTCTTGATCGATCTCCGCTGGTCGCAACTTCGATTCCGTCGCCTTCCTGATGCCCTGGAGGATCAAGCTCGAGCGAAAAGCAATGGTCGGCGTTGAGGTGACGCGCCGATTGGCGTCAGACGGGGGTGGACAACCGGTTGGTGCGGGCGGTATTAAAGAGGGCCGTTGGTAGGCGCGGGCGGCTGAGTTTTCCCGCCGAGTCCGCTGCCTCCTGGTTGTCACACCCGATTTTTCAGCTATGGCCGACAAGATTCTCGTGCTCGACGATGAAGGGCATTACGCGGAAATGCTCCAGGCAGTGCTGGAGCAGCACTACTTCGTCACGGACGTGGAGCATGACCCCGCCGACGCCCTGCGGGCCTTGGAGCGCAACGGCTATCAGCTCATCATCTCGGACTATCGGATGCCGACGATGGACGGCTCGGACTTTCTGGTCAAGGCGCGGGCGATCGACCCGGACTTGCCGATTGTGCTGGTCTCCGGCCTAATGAACACGCCCGAGCTGCTTAAAGTGGCCAATCTCGGCGCGACCCTGGTCTTTGAGAAGCCGGTGCACGTGGAGCCCTTCATCGAGGCGGTGCGGCGCTTCGTGCAACCACTCTCAGCCAGTGATTTTTATCGGTTTCGGCGGGGCAAGGGAGGCAGCAGCGGGGCCACCACTGGACTGCCGGTGCCGTCGGAGGAGGCGCGGAAGGCCGTAGCGGGAGCTGCGGAGGCGGGCCCCGTGGCGATGTTTCCTCGCCCGCTGGCCTACCTCGCGGCTGATTCCTGGCCGATGGTGGCCTTTCTCAACGACCTCTGGCAGGCTATCGCCGAGCAGACCCATGTTTTCGTGCAGACACCGCCCGGCAGCGAGATTGAGCTGATCCTCCGCGAGGTCTCGCGCTGGCAGCACAAGGGAGAGCGCTCCCTCCGCTTTCTGATGGCTCACCGTGTCCCCGCTGGGACTCCCGACTGGCTGACAGCACTGCCCGAGTCAGAGACCTTCAGCCACACCGTGGGCGTCCTGGGCTACCAACTCGCCGATACGACCCAGCAGGCCCGACTGGTGGACTGTATCCGGGAGGCACCGGAAGCCGTCACTTTCGTTCACTTCGTCAACTCCAACCTCCTTGAACTCTCGAGTAATCGCATTCACCCGGAGTTGCAGGAGCTGATTCGCGAGCATCTCGCCGTTCTGCCGCCCTTGAACCGTCGGCTCAGCGACTTGGTGGGCTACACGCAGCATTACCTGCCGGTGCTCGGGCGCAAAGAAGGTAAGGGGGGGCAGTGCAGCCTTGCCCCGGAGGCCTTCAGCACTCTCCTGAGCTATCCTTGGCCCCTGAACTTCGCCGAACTTCTCGAAGTTCTGCGGCGCTCCGTACTGCTCGCGCGTTCCGAGGAAATCACCGAGGCGGTGCTGACGGCGGCCCTGCGCCAATCCATTCTCCCGACCGAGACTGCCGCCAGTCTCCCCGGCGGGGTAGGAGTCCGCTTGGAACGCCATGCCCTGGCGTCAACCGCCGCGCCGTCCCTGAAACTGGATCGGTGGCTGCTGGAACGTCAGAGGAACCTGATTCGCGCACGGCTGCCCGCCCTGGGCAATGACCTGGCGGAGGTTCTGCGAGCCGCCGGAGCACCCGCTGAAATCCTTCAGACTAACCCGACCCTCGACCAGCTGCCCCTGCTCTTTCCGGAACTGCTTCCCAAGGCCGGCTAGACCCCCGTGGCGGGTTCCCCAGTTCCCCGCTGCCGCGGGTTGCAGCTCTGTCCTCGTGGGCCTCTGGCAGCTTGCGCGGGGACGGCTCTCTCTCTAAACTCTTTTCCATGGCGCATTCAGTGGTTCTTTTTGACGGAGAGTGCGGGTTTTGCCAGCAGTCCGTGACCTTTATCTGGCAGCACGATCCCGCCGGGCGTTTTCACTTCGCGCCCCTGCAAAGCGCCCTGGGACGCCGTCTCTTGGCCGAACGTGGGGTTCCGGAACCCGACCTGAGGACGTTTTTCCTGGTTGACGGAGATCGGGTGCTGGAGCGCTCAGACGCTGCTCTGGAGATCGCGGCCCACCTCAATGCGCCTTGGCGTTGGCTGGCCGTCGCCAGGGTCATCCCTCGCCCCCTCCGCAACCTCGGCTACGCCTTAGTCGCGATCAACCGGCACTGGCTCCCCGGTAAGTCGAGTTGCGCGTTGCCCCCGCCGGAAGTCCGCGCTCGGTTCCTCGACGCCTCCCAGGAAGTCACCGCCCTCGATTCCACCGCCCCCGCTTCCGCCCAGTGCCCGTAGTCGCCGCAGCAGGGGACGTCGGAGACGCCGTCGGCGGGGGTTTACCGGTTCCGCAACCAGAACTACGACGGGCTCGCTGCCGCTCTTTTGGTCTAAGTTACGGGTCGCTCTGTTGGCCTCAACTGCCGCTGCGAGCCTGTTTTTTTTCCGAGTCAGGGGCTAGCGGACGACGCGTGCACCACCACCCGACATCACCTTGCGGACCTCCTTGAGGGTAGCCATGGTGGTGTCACCGGGGGTGGTCATGGCCAGGGCACCGTGGGCCGCGCCGAGGTCAACGGCTTCTTGGGGGTTGCCGCTGGCCAACAGGCCGTAGATGAAGCCGCTGGCAAAGCTGTCGCCGCCGCCCACCCGATCCAGGATTTCCAGGGCCGGGTAGTCGCGGCTGTGGTAAAACTGGCCCCCCATCCAGGCCATCGCTGCCCAGTCGTTGATGGTGGCTGACTTGACCGCCCGTAGAGTCGTCGCCGTAGCCTTGAAATTGGGGAACTCGGCGGTCGCCTGGGCGATCATCCGCTGAAAAGCCTCGATCGGGAGGTCTGCGAGGTGCTCATCGACGCCCTCGACCTCAAAGCCAAGGGAGGCCGTAAAGTCCTCTTCATTGCCGATCATCACATCGACGTAGCGGGCAATTTCCCGATTCACTTCCTGCGCCTTGGCCAGCCCGCCGATGGACTTCCAGAGGCTGGGGCGGTAGTTTAGGTCGTAGGACACCACTGTGCCGTGCCGATGGGCGGCTTGAACCGCCTCGATCGTCACTGCCGCTGCCGATTCACTGAGCGCCGCGAAAATCCCGCCGGTGTGGAACCACCGCACGCCGCACTTCCCAAAAAGCGCCTCCCAGTCGATGTCACCTGGCTTTAGCTGGCTGGCCGCGGTGTTACCACGGTCGGGGCAGCCAACCGCCCCGCGGATCCCGAAACCGCGCTCGGTGAAGTTCAGGCCGTTACGGACGCTGCGCCCGATGCCATCATCCTCGCGCCACTGGATCCAGTCGGTATCCACCCCACCCTGCAAAACGAAGTCCTCTAACAGGCGACCGACTTCATTGTCCACGAAGGCCGTTACCACCGCCGTCCGCAGTCCGAAGCATCGCCGCAGCCCGCGTGCCACGTTGTATTCTCCGCCGCCTTCCCAGGCCCGAAATTCGCGGGCCGTGCGCACCCGCCCCTCACCGGGGTCGAGGCGCAACATGATTTCCCCGAGGGAAACGCAATCATACCGGCAATCCGCAGTCGATTTCAGCTTTAAGGACATCTCTAGCGTGTAAACCGGCGCAACCACCGGCGTAAAGCGCGATTTCGCGGCCTGGCCCTCTTCACCACGGTCATTCTTAGCAGGGGTTGGGTCGAGGCTGCTGTTGCGGTAGTGCTGATCGAGTTGACAGTGGGGCAGGTTGGCCCCGAGGGACTTCGGGTGAGACCACTTGCGGCTAAGCCGTGGAGGAACCCGCGCCACCGTTGAAGGATTGATGCTGTTGGGGGTTGTCATTTTTCGGTAAGCGGCAACCAGGTGAAGAATCTTGTTTCGTCCGATCGCCATCGACAAGATGGGATGCTGCGGAGGATTCTGAAGCCGTGAATCCGTTGGCACGGCGGGGATTGAGAAGAATGGTGCTGCTGCGGTCTTTTTTTGTTTTTTGGTGACCTGATTTCGTGCTCCTTGGCTGAGTTTCTTTGCATCCCTATGGCCTCTAAAATCAGTGTGACGCGGTTGCAGACGATTTTCCGGCAGGGTGAGCGCTCGGCCATCATCTCGACGGCCCACGCGATTTTAGAGGGTGCCACCAAGCCGCCGGTCTTGGTGGAGCGGCTGGAGGACGTCGATCCGACCAGTGACTTTAGTTTTATTGCGCTGCCGGAGCCAGAACAGTGCCTCCAGCAGCTCGTGCGCCTCTGCGCGCGGGCGATCCCCTACTGGTATCCGGCGGTCGATCGGGTGATGGGCGTGCAGGTGCTGGCCCCGATGCACAAGGGGGTCTGTGGGATCGGCAATCTCAACCGGGAACTGCGCGCTGCTTTGAATCCGGAGTCAGCGTCGCTTAGCGTGGCGGGTCACAGTTTTGCGGTTGGGGATAAGGTGATCCAGACACGGAACAACTACGACCAGGGCCTGTTCAACGGCGACCTTGGCCGGATTACGGCGTTGGACGTCGAAGAAAAGTCGGTGACGGTGGACTTTGATGGGGAGTCCCACGTCTTGGGCAGCGGCGTGCTGGGCGACCTCGCGCCGGCTTACGCCATCAGCATTCATAAGAGCCAAGGAAGTGAGTTCCCCATCGTGGTTTTGCCGCTGCTGAAGGCGCATTTCGTCTTGCTGCAACGCAATCTTCTTTACACGGCGATCACCCGTGGCCGGCAGAAGGTCTTCGTGCTCGGCGACCCAGCAGCGTGGTCGATCGCCGTCCGCAATGCCACCGCCTCGCAGCGCTTCACGGGGCTCCGTGCGTTGCTCGATCTCACCGACCTGCCGCCCGCAGCTAGTCGGAACGACGCACCCCCGGGGTTCTCCTCGGACGGCGACGCATTTTGACAGCACCGCCCGTTCCGCCTTTATTTTAGAAAATCCACCCCCGAGCTTGATTACCATGCCGATCCGCCCTCCGTCCCGCCGTTTTTTGAGCACTCCTGACCATTTTCGCCGGCGGTGCTGGTGGGCTGCGGCACTGCTGGCCGGAGCGTTTGGCTTGGCCAACGCGGCAGCCTCCGATGGGTTGCCGGTCGGCGCTGAGTTGGCGAGGCCGGGACGCGAGGCGCCCGCTTTTGTGGCGGCGCGGGGTCGGGTGGTGCCAGCGGGTGGGGTGTTTCGGCGGGTGGCCCCACCGATGCTCCTCGGGGAGCCGCCGCTGGTGGCCTCGTTGTTGGTGAAGGTGGGTGATGAAGTGGCCGAGGGCGACGCCCTGGCTACCTTGGCCGTGGGTGCTGCGCTTGACCGGGCGGTATCGGAGGCCCAAGGGGGCGTGGAGCAGGCCCGGACTGCGCTGGCGGTGGCCACGGCTGAACAGGAGGCTCTGGCGGCTGAGGAGGTTGATCTGGGAGCTCAGGTGGCGGAACTCGGGGCGCAGGTGCGCGTTGCCGAGCGGCAGGTTGAACAGGCTCGGGCGGCGGTGAGTTCCCTCCTTGCGGGTCGTGACGCCGAAATGTCGTCTCGCGAGGCCGAGATTGCCCTCTTACGGGCCCGAGAGGCCAATCTCCAGCGGCTGATTGATGAGGAGAAGCCGACTCGCGGTGCCCTGGCGGACCTCCGCCACCAGCTCCGCGACCTGGCCGCCGAGATCACCTCTCGGCAGGCCACTTTACCGAGCTTGCGGGCACGTTACGCCGCTGAGGTCGCCCAAC
This sequence comes from Opitutales bacterium, assembly GCA_036788355.1. Classification (GTDB taxonomy): domain Bacteria; phylum Verrucomicrobiota; class Verrucomicrobiia; order Opitutales; family Cerasicoccaceae; genus DAIQNO01. The sequence continues at coordinate 12,930 of DAIQNO010000021.1, forward strand.
TGGAGATAGCTTTAGCGGTGGCCACCGCTCAGCAGTCCGCGGTCGCGATGCGCGAGGGGCTCATCGACGCCCAACGAGCCGCGCTCATCCAGCGGCAGCGGGTGGCAGCCAGCCAGGTTGCCTCGGCGGAGATGGCCCTGGCGGTGGCCGAGCTTCGCTTGGCGGAGGCTGCAGTCGCCGTGAAGCGGGCGACGGTGCGGGCGCCTCTGGGGGGCACTGTCGTGGCCATCCACGCCTACCCAGGGGAGGCGATCGGCCCCAGCGGTCTCCTCGAAATCGCCCCGCCGACGCCGGTTGAGATCGAGGCGGAGGTTTACATCGACGACATCCTGTGGGTGCAGGTGGGGCAGTCGGCGGAGATCACGGCCAACTTCTTTGCCGGGTCGATCTCGGCCGAGGTCACCCGCCTCGGAAAAGTCGTCGGGCAACGCCAGACTTTCTCCGGCGACCCTTCCGCGTTCATCGAGGGTCAGGTGGTGATCGTTACGCTGACCCTCACGGGGGCGGTGCCTCCGGAACTCCGTCGGCTCTACCACGCCCCGGTGATTGCGCGGATCCGCACGCGGTAGCCCGGAGACCTACTCCAGGAAGCGCTTTCGGTAGGCTGCGGGTATTGCGGCGAGATCGACGCGCAGGAGGCAGTAGAGCGCATTGCCGAAGCTGGCCTCCACGTGGAATCCCAGAAAGCGGGCGCCGAGGTTGACGTAGTAGCGCATCAGCGGCGGGATGCCGCGCCCCTCAGTCTCGATGCCCTCTACGATCGGGGCGAGCTGGCTGAGGGCGTTGGCGGGGTAGGCTTCAGCCAGGAGGTCGTGGTAGCGGGTGGAGGGTTGAAACGGGCGTCGGGGCGCGACCAGGCGCGACAGTTCTGAGGTGTCCGCGTGGTGTCGTTGCAGGTAGGCGACCAGCAGGGCGCGGGTGGCGGCGTGGTGCGCTGCCGAGATGGTCACGGAGCCGACATAGCGCTCTGCCCCAAAGTGGCGGGCCGCCGCACCCAGGCCCTTCCACAGGGCCGCAAGCCCGTCACTGCTGCGCTGATAATCGGGGCGCAGAAAGGACCGGCTAAGTTCCAGTGCGGCCCCGAGTTTCGGCCAAAACGCGGGTTGGCAGCGGAAAACATGGTCGAGGTAAAGGGCCGCTGGCCCGCGTTCGGCCAAGATTGCGGGCACCCACCCGAGACGGTAGGCCCCGGCCAGTTGGTGGGCTTCACTGTCCCAGAGCAGCAGGTGGTGGTAGTAGTGATCCTCCGGGGAAAGGTCGATCGCCCGCCCTGTTCCTTGGCCCGCCGCCCGAAAGGTCTCCTCCCGGAGGGCACCCAACAGCGGCAGCGTGACCGGTAGCTCGCTGCCCACCGCGAGGAAAAGCTGGTATCGCCCGTGGCTGCGGAGGGCTCCACCGGGCAGGGCTGCCAGTTCCACCCCGGCGGCTTCGTGGGTCGTTTCCGAGGAGCCGGCGGGCGCCGTCATCAGAGAAGGAACCGCCGCCGCTCCTTGCTCCGAGACACGGTGCTCGGCGGAGTCGCGCGCGCCTTGGGCAGCCCCCGCCGTCTGGTCCACCGAGGTGCCGGGGGCCTCTGCCAGTTCCCCGGTGACGGGGCTGTTCAGGTCGCCCGTCAGAAAGCACCGCGCCCGGATGCGAGCCGCACCAGAGGGCTCTCGGGCCAACCCAGCCACCTCCTCCGGGGAGTAGATTTCGCCCAACCGCGGTTGCACTGCGGTGGTGGGCGGGTTGGTCAATTCCCGACACAGCCACAAGGCCCGCCATGCCGCCCAGTGGCGCGGCCAACGGAGAAACCCGCGGCGGTTACTCCCGGGAAAATAGATACTGGCCACGCTGGCCCCGTGGTCGGCGGCGAGGCGCAGAAAGTGGTCGCTCCAGGCGCGATCGACCACCCGCCAGCCGCGCCCCGCCTCCGCCAAAGCCCCCGGCTTGGGAGACCCGCTGGCGCCGCCCTCCGAGGTCGCCTGAACTCGCCCCACAGTCGCTGGCACCTGCTCTCGGTGCGACACCCGTCCCGCCGGGAATAATCCCACCATGCCGCCCTTGGCGAGGTGCCGCTTGGCCGCGCGGAGGGCCTGGGCATTCAGCCGCTTGGCCGCGGCGTCGCCCTTTAACGGCTCCACCGCCAGAAAATACCCCCCGAGGCCGGGCAGCGCGGTCACCAGGCGGTTGGCAAAGAAGCACCACTGTCCGGGGCGGACCGCCTCCAGCAACCCCACCAGGGCCATAAAATCCAGTCCGCCGAAGGGGTGATTGCTCACCACTACCAGCGGCCCCTCGATTGCCCGCAGGCGGGCAATTTCCGTCGGCTCCCACTGCACCGTAACCCCAAGGTGCCGGAGTCCGCGAGCGACTGACGGGCCGATCTCGACGGGCACTGCACCTAGCTCACCCAGCGTCTTCGGCGGAGTCTCCGCCGCGTCAAGTTGCCCCAGGGCGGCCCGCTGTAAGGCCCACAGCTTCGGAAAACCGAGGAGGCTTTCGACGATCGGCTGCACGCAACGGTAAAGTCGTCGCCCCGGGCCCGCCGGGAAAAGCTCGCCGGTATCAAAGAACGGGGCCACCGCCGGAATCTGCCGTGGATCCTGGCCTGCTGAGGGTGTCGCTCGCCGACTTATTGACCATTTTACGCCCTGTTGCTGCCGATTTTGCACAGATTTAGGGCAGGGACTTCCACTCACCGCGTCAACTGGGAACCGGTCACCGGCACTCTTCGCTGGGAGCACCGGCGTCCCCGCCGGTCCGTTTAAGGTGGATTTTTCCGACGAGGACGTCGGGGCTCCCACGGGCGTTGCTCCCAGGGGGCGTCCCCGTCGATCCCTACCTACCTCAGCCGCCCATCGGAGTTTTAATCACACCCCATTGTAAAGTCTGTCCTCCGATTGGTTGGACACCACCGAGCAAGCCTGCCA
>DAIQNO010000022.1:0-574 GCA_036788355.1 Opitutales bacterium
GCCCGGAGGCGGGTTCTGATGGCGCTAGACGGTCGGAATGGCGTGAAACTCCGCCATCAGGGCTTCGGGTTCGGGGGAGCGCATCAGGGCCTCGCCAACCAGGATGGCCTGCGCCCCAGCCGCCGCCGCGCGGGCAGCATCCTCGGCGGTGAAAATGCCGCTTTCGCTGACTGCGACGACGTGGCTGGGCATCAGCGGAATCAGCCGCTCAGAAAGCCCCAGGTCGGTGACAAAGCGGCCCAGGTCACGGTTGTTAACGCCGATCACCTCTGGAGAAAAGGCCAAAGCGCGGTCGAGTTCCCCCTCCGAGTGGATTTCGTAAAGGACATCGAGCCCAGCGGCGTCGGCGGCTTCGGCCAAGACCCGGATTTCGTCGTCGGCCAACGCCCGGACGATAATCAGAATGGCCCGTGCCCCGGCCTCCGCCGCTTCCACGACCTGCAGCGGGTGAACCATGAAATCCTTCCGCAGACAGGGCACCCAACGGCGGTGGTCGTTCAGGAAGTCGGTGACTTCCCAGAGGTCCCGCAGGGTGCCGCCAAAATAAGCCTCGTTGGTCAGGATGCTCATCGCA
>DAIQNO010000022.1:584-15639 GCA_036788355.1 Opitutales bacterium
ATCCGCCTCGGCGTTGACGTAGTGCCGGGCCTGCTCCGTCGCCTGGGGCAGCACCGCAATCTCCCCGGCAGAAGGGCTGCGCCGCTTGATCTCGGCGATCACCGCCAGGGTGCCGTCGGGCCGTCGGAGGGCTTCCGCAAAGCGCGGGCCGGGGCGACTCTGGCGGCCCCAGTGCAGCAGCTCGGCATCGCGCACCGGGCGCAAGCGCTCCCGCAGTTGCTGCCGCATGTGGGCCATGATCTCATCGAGCTTATCCGCCATAGCCAGGAGCAGAAGGCCGCTTGCCCCCAGAGTCAAAGCGAGACCGACTGGACGGGATGGATTACTGTCGGCGGGAGGGGCTGAAAGAACGCGTTACTGCGGGTGAAGTTGGTCGTCGGCGCGGATACTACCCTCGGCGGGGGGGCGGGGGCTTACTAGCGCCTTTTTCGAGAGAGGGGCGTTCCCCAGGGGCCGCGGGGGGAACTACTGGGCGTCCGGGCAAGAGCGCATCGAGATCTAGGCCCGCTGGTGGTGCAAAAGGGGCGGAAGAACGGCCGCGCCCGGTGGCCGAGGGCGGCTGCGGGGGCTCTCCGCGGGTGGCGATCGGGGCAGGCTGGCCGGACGGTGCGGTGCCGTTGGCGGCCACCGGAGAGCGGGTTCCCTTGGGCGAACTCGGCTGGTCGAGGTTGTCCTGCTTAAAGGCTTTCTTAATCAGCATCTGCTCACTCTGCTCCAGCATCCGCTTTTTCTCTTCGAGCTGGGCCTTCAGGCGGCGTAGGTCGGCCATTTCCTCGAAAGCCTCCTTGAGGGCCCGCACTTCTGCCCGGACATCGGCGAGGGAGGCGAGGGCCTTCATCTCCAGCTCCATCACGTCGGCCTTGATTTCGAGCACCTGCTCGTGGGTGCGCTGGATCAACTCCGGATCGACCCTCGCGCTGGCCCCTGGGGCCGCCGGGGAGGTCCGCTGCGCCGCGACGGGCGGCGGGGCGGCGGATTTTTTTGCCAGGCGTGGCTGGCCTGCGGTCACCGGCGCCACCGCAGCGACCCCCTCCAGCGGATGCCACTGCACCCCAGTGGTTTCCGCAGCGCGAGGGTGCAACAGCGAGACCTGGCGGCTCATCATCTGACGCTTCAGCCCGCAAGCGTCATTCAGCGGCATCCGGTTATCCAAAACGGCCCCATCGACGGCTACCCACCACTCGTCTGACCAGCCGTAGCGCTGCATCAACTCCGTGAAACCTTGTTGGGTCATAGGTCGTGCATAACCGCCGGAAAGACGATGTCAACCTCCAAGGATCGCGGAAACCGCCTTCCACACTCGTGCTGGGAGCAGCGGCTTCCCCTCCGGTCCGTTGAAGATTGAGAATCCGACGGGGACGTCGGTGCTCCCTGCGGCGTTGCTCATGGGGGCGTCCCTGCCGGGCCCTTTAACGTGGTGTTTCGGAAGAGGAGGTCGGTGCTCCCAGGGAGTCGCTTCCAGGCGCATTCCTTGGAAAAACGGAGTTGACAGCGCTGGGTTCTCCGGGGAGGAATGCGGTGCTTTAGCCCGACTCTCTAGCCAAACTGCCCCGCCCCCCTTACCCAGCCGATCCCTGAGAACCTCCACCGATTTTTCAGACAACCAACGAAACGTGTCGATAATCACAACCTAAGCAGGAATTGTTCCAATTTAAGTCCTTTTTGCCACTTTCTCGTTAAAACCCGCCAAGCCGCCACCTCTCGACGACTTTTTTTCGCCGCATGTCGCCCCGCCACCTTTTCTGCCTCCTCTTATTAAGTGCTCTGGGTGCCCCTGCGCTGGCGCAAGCGGCTGATGGGGTCGCCCCCTACGGTTACACGCTTTTCGAGGTTTTCGGAGTGCCCTTTACCAACGCCTTCCTGACCAGCATCGTGCTGGCGGCGGGATTGGTGGTGGTGCTGCGGACGGTGGTGGGGAGGCCCCAGTTGGTGCCGAGCCGAGGCCAGGCAGTGGTGGAGACGATCATCGACGCCGTCCGGGGCCAGATGGAGCCCATTGTCGGCAAGTCCATGGTCAAGCCCGCCTTTCCGATCATCGCCAGCCTGTTTTTCTTTATTTTGGTGCACAACTGGAGCGGGCTTTTTCCGGGGGTCGGTGCTTTTGGCCGCTTGGTCGATGGGCACCTGGAGTACTGGTTCCGGCCTGCCAACACCGACCTGAGCAACACCATTGCGCTGGCCTTGGCGGCCCACGCGGTCTGGCTCTTTCTCATCCTCAAGCACGCGGGCTGGCGCAGCATCCTCGACCATATTTTTGGCAACAAGGCCGACAAAGAAGGCAACAGCCCCACAATCTATCTCTTTTTGGGGGTCATCTTCATCGTCGTCGGCCTGATCGAAATGATTTCCATCGGCATCCGCCCGATCACGCTGTCGATGCGGCTTTTCGGCAACATTTTCGGCGGTGAGAACATGCTTGAGAGCATTTTCGCGATGACTGGCCCCGGCACCTACTGGCTGGCGGCGATCCCTTTCTACTTTCTGGAGTTGCTGGTCGGACTGGTTCAGGCGACGGTCTTTGCGTTGCTGACCTGCGTTTACATCGGCCTGCTCTGCAACCACGATGATGACCACGGCCACGCGCCAAGCCACGGGCACGCTGCCGCCGATGGCCACGGCGACGGCCACGCGGAGAGCGAGGGCCATCACCATGATAGCCCAGGCGACGTCGGCCACTCCAGCGGCCACGCTAGCGGTGGCGGAGACTCCGGCGGCGGAGACGGCGGAGGTGGCGATTAAAGAGCCGATCTCGCCCAAAGAAATGCCGACTGAACCAAGATGCCGTTTCCAGATAAATATCCCGACCCCCGACGCTACGAAACCAACCAGACCCGACTATCCCTTTCAACTTTCCCTGCTTTTCGGTGGTGGGACTGGGCGGTGACTCGATCGCCACAGTAAAGCCCAGACGCCCCGGAGAAACCTAGAACCATAACCAACACGCTGACACCTATGTTACCCGAAATCCTCGCCCAAGCCGCTGAACCCGTTGCCGCTGCCACTGCTGCCGTCGGCATCACTGGCAGCATCGCCCGCCTGGGTGCCGTTGCTGGTGCCCTTGCGGTGGGCATGATCGGCTATAAGGCGGTCGAGAGCGTCGGGCGCAACCCGCAGGCGGCCAACAAGATCCAGACGCTGGCCATCATTGCGATGGCCCTCGCCGAAGGCGTGGCCATTCTGTCGCTGCTGCTTGGCTAAACGACAGTGCGCGGGCGGTGGGGCCCAACCTCACCGCCCGCCGCTTTTCCCTTCCAAGGCCCCCTCTGCCCTTACTCCTGCTGCCCAGGGTTCTCTCTGGTTGAATCACCACCCGAAAAGACCTTTCTCGCCCACGCTGCCGCCCCCCCTTTTCCACCCAGCCCCCTGCTCCCGTGATCGACCTGCTTCCTGCCATCATCGCCGCCGCTGCCAAGTCTGCCGAGCCCGCCAAGGACATCATCGGCAGCCCTTTCGGCATCGATTACGGCAAGATCCTCGCCCAACTGCTGGCTTTCGGGATTGTCGCGTTTATCCTCAACCGCTTCGCCTTCGGCCCGCTCTTGCAGGTGATGGACGCCCGCCAAGCGACGATTGACGATGGCTTGAAGTTCGCCGAGCAGATGAAAGCCCGTCTGGCCGACGCTGAGGTTCAGCGGACGGCTACCTTGCAAGCCGCAGCCGAGGAAGCTGCGAAGATCGCGGCGGAGGCCCGCCAAAACGCCCGCATTTTTGAGGATCGGCAGCGCGAAGCTGCGGTAGCCCGCGCGGAGGAACTCGTAGCCAAGGCCCAAGCCGCGATGGTCGCCGAGCGCGTCCAGCTGCAACAGGAAGTCCGCGCCGAGGCCAGCCGGCTGGTTTTGGAGACCACCGCCGCCATCCTCGGGAAACACCTCAGCGATGACGAGCGCTCGCGCTTTAACTTGGCTGCAGCTGAGGAACTCGCTGGCCGCAACTAGGGCCATCACCTCCAGCACCGGCACCCGCTAGACCCGCCCAAGACGGCCAATTTCGCCTTTCTGAATGAACCAAGACCTCAAAATCCGACGCCTCGCCCGCAGCCTGGCCCGGCAGACGATGCACGCCGGTAAACCTGCGGCCAACCGGATCGCGGCGGTGCTAGAGCAGGCGGCCACCCTGCCGGCGACCCGCCAGCGGGCCCTGCTGAAGCACTACCACACTTACCTGGCCCGCGAGATGAGTCACTTTGAGGCCATCGTCGAGCACGCCGGCCCCCTTTCCGACTTGGCTCAAGGCCAGATCGCCGCTGAACTGAAGTCCCACTACCGCCACAAGATCGACCTGACCTTGCGGGAAAACCCGGGGTTGATCGCGGGCATCAAGATCCGGGTGGCCGACGATGTCTTCGACGCTTCCGCCCTTGGGCGCCTCAACCGCCTCCGCAACGCCCTCCAGGTCTGACATCGCAACTTTCCGTTCTCACTTACCGCCCCCACTCTTACCACCCACTCCCACGCTTCTCGGCTACCGCCCGACCGGACCGACGGCCCCTTCCCCCTGCTCCACTTTCTTATTTTTCCCATGAGTACCGTCCTCGAACAAATCCAACAAGAAATCGCTAAGCTCGATGCCCGCACGGTAAAAAGTAACGTCGGGCGCATCACGACGCTGGCCGACGGGGTGGCCAAGCTCGACGGCCTCAGCGGGGTGATGTTCAACGAGATGGTGGAGTTTCCCGGCGGGGTGATCGGCATTGCGCTGAACCTCGAAGAGGACGAAGTCGGCGTGGTGGTGCTCGGTGATATTTCCAAGCTGAAGGAGGGCGACGAGGTGAAATGCACCGGCAAGCTGCTCTCCGTGCCGGTCGGGAAGGGCCTGCTGGGCCGGGTGGTCGATGCGCTCGGGAATCCCGTCGATGGCAAGGGTGCCCTCGGAGCGGTCGAAAGCTATCCGCTGGAGAAGATTGCGCCGGGGATCATCCCCCGGCAAAGCGTGGATCAGCCGTTGCAAACTGGCATCATGTCGATCGACGCGATGATCCCCATCGGTCGTGGCCAGCGGGAGTTGATCATCGGTGACCGATCCACCGGTAAGACCACCATTGCCATCGACACCATCATCAATCAGGCCAACATCAACAACCAGCACCGCAACGCCGACGGCACCTTCCAGGAGGGCTTCCGACCGGTCTATTCCATCTACGTCGCCATCGGCCAGAAACAGTCCAACATTGCGCGGACGGTCGGCGCACTCGAAAAGGCCAACGCGCTGGCCTACTGCACGATCGTGATTGCCCCGGCGGCGGATAACCCCGCCAATCAATACCTCGCCCCTTACGCCGGTTGCGCGATGGGGGAATACTACATGCGCAACGGCATGGACGCGCTGATCGTTTACGACGACCTCTCCAAGCATGCCAACGCCTACCGGCAGATTTCCCTGATTCTGAAGCGCCCAGCCGGTCGCGAAGCCTTCCCAGGGGACGTTTTCTACCTGCACAGCCGTCTGCTGGAGCGGGCGGCCCGCCTGAACAAGGATAACGGAAACGGCTCCCTGACGGCCTTGCCGATCATCGAAACCCAAGCCGGGGACGTGTCGGCCTACATCCCGACCAACGTGATCTCCATCACCGACGGGCAGATTTTCCTCGAAACGGAGCTGTTTAACCAGGGGGTCCGCCCGGCCATCTCGGTCGGCCTGTCGGTCTCGCGGGTGGGCTCTGCCGCCCAGCGGGGGACGGTCAAGCAAGTCGCGGGTAAGCTCAAGGGTCAGCTCGCCCAATACCGCGAGCTGGCGGCCTTCGCGCAGTTCGGCTCCGACCTCGACCCGCAGACCAAGCAGATTCTGGAGACGGGTGACCGCACGGTGGAGTTGTTCAAGCAGCCCCCCCTCTCACCGGTGGCCACGGAACTGCAGGTGTCGCTGATCTGGGCGGTGCAAAACGGCATTTTCAAGACGATCGACAAAAAGCAGGTCAACGCGGCGGTGCAGAGCCTCCGGGAGTTCCTCAGCACCTCGAAAATCGCCCTCCTGGATCGCATCCGCACCTGCCCGAAGAAGATGGACGACGCCCTGATCGGCGACCTCCGCCAAGCCTGCCAGGAGTGGCTGCGGACCTACCAGGTTTAAGCTGCCAGAGTGCCCCCGACCGACCTTTTCCCACCCCCCGCCATGCAACCGCTCTTGCTCGAAGACCGACCCTACTCCTTCAGTGAGTTGGCTTCTTTGCCAGGGAATACGCACTTGCTGCTGCAGGAGTTGGGCTACCGCTACCGCCTCGCCGAACTGGAGTTGCCGCGGCAGGCGAGGATTGATCCGGGTTACCTGGCCACCTTGCTGCCCCGCCTGCGGACAACCCTCGACCGCGTTTCCCTGGACTCCGAAATGGCGCGGCGGGAGTTTCTGGTGGCTCCGCTGCTTTCCGAAGTCGTCAACCACGCCAACGCCTTCATTCTGCCGGAGTTTCCGTTCAACGCGGGGTCTCGTTTCAAGGGCAGTTTCGACTATCTCTTGCGCGGCGAGCATCAGATCATCATCGTGGAAGCGAAGCGCCAAGACCTGGAATCCGGCATGAAACAGCTGGCCGGTGAATTGATCTCGGTGGCGGAAGCTGGTTTTTCTGGGGAGCCGCAGATTTATGGGGCGGTGACCATCGGCACCCTGTGGAAGTTCGCCGTCTTGGACGTTGCCGAAAAGATGTTCCTTGAAGACCTCCGCGGGCGCGACATTCCCGAGCAAGCCGCCGATGTCATCGCCATCCTCGCCGGGCTACTCAACCGGCCATCCCGGCTGATCGCCGCCTGAACGCAATGGGGGATCAGCAACCCGCACCGCCACCCAAGAACACCTCCCTTTTTCATTATTTTTCACCTTTTCTGGTAATCCATGGCCAATCTTCGTGACATTCGACTGCGGATTCGCTCAGTTAAGAATACGGGGCAGATCACCCGTGCGATGCAGCTCGTGGCGGCGTCGAAGATGAAGCGGGCGCAGGATAAAGCGATCGCCAACCGCCCTTACGCGTTGTTGCTGGCCGACATCATGGCCCTGGTGCAGGGGCAACTTGGGGAGAAGACGCTGAACGTGCCGCTGTTTCAGAAGCGCGAGGTGAAGAGCCGGGGGGTGCTGGTCATTTCCACCGATAAGGGCCTTTGCGGGGGGCTGAACGCGAACTTGTTCAAGCAGATCATGGAGGTGACCGGGGAGGCGCAATTCATCGCCATCGGGAAAAAGGCCACGCAGTTTATTTCCCGCACCAACCGCCGTCTCTTGGGCAGTTTCGAGGTTTCCGACGCCGCGCCCTTTTCGGAGGTGCGCCCCGTGCTTCAACTGCTTCTCGACAGCTTTAGCGAGGGCGTGATCGACACCATCGAGGTGATCTATCCCCGCTTCATTAACACGATGGTGCAGGAAGCGCGGTTGGGGAAGCTGGCGCCGATGGAGGACCTCGCGGCTCAGGTGGAGGCCATCCGGGCGGCCACTAAGGTTAACTTGACAGCCACCTCCGACGATCGGGAATACGTCTTTGAGCCGTCGCTGGACGACCTGGTTAATGAGCTGGCAGGGATGTTTCTCCGGCGGGAGATTTTCCACCTGATCCTGGAGGCCAAGGCCTCGGAACACTCCGCGCGGATGGTGGCGATGAAAGCGGCCACGGACAACGCAAAGAACCTGGTGGCGGATCTGACTTTGGGCTATAACAAGGCACGGCAGGCAGCGATTACCCAAGAAATCCTGGAAATCTCGGCAGCGGCTGCCGCCAATTAAGCGAGATGCTCTCCCGTTCCGACTTTTTCTCTCTTTACCCTTTTCCCAACTTTCCACTTTTCCCAACTTTGTAACGCGATGAACACCGGTAAAATTATTCAGATCATGGGTGCCGTGGTGGACGCCCAATTCGAGAGCACCCACGTTCCGGAAATCTACAACGCCTTGCAGGTGGATTACACCGTGGGCGGCGAGCCGATGAAGCTGGTGCTGGAGGTGCAGCAGCACCTTGGCGAGGGCCTGGTGCGGGCGGTGGCCATGTCCACCACCGAGGGCCTGGTGCGCGGGATGCCGGTGGTCGATCGCGGTGAGCCGATCACCGTGCCGGTGGGTGAGGCGGTCCTGGGGCGGATTTTCAATGTCACCGGTGACACCGTTGACGAGCGCGGGCCTTGCCTCAGTGAGAAGCGCTACCCCATTCACCGCCCCTCGCCGCGCCTGGTGGATCAGTCCACCGAGGCCGAGATTCTGGAGACCGGCATCAAGGTGATCGACCTGATCTGCCCGTTTTTGAAAGGTGGTAAAGTCGGGGCTTTCGGAGGTGCCGGAGTCGGTAAAACGGTCATTATTCAGGAGCTGATCAACAACATCGCCAAGGCCCACGGCGGTTACTCCGTTTTCGCGGGTGTCGGTGAGCGCTCACGGGAGGGTAACGACCTTTATTGGGAAATGAGCGACTCGGGCGTGATCGACCAAAAAGACCTTACCAAGAGCAAGGTGGCCCTGGTTTACGGCCAGATGAACGAGCCGCCCGGTGCTCGGATGCGGGTAGCCCTCTCCGCCCTCTCCATGGCGGAGTATTTCCGCGACGAGAAAAACCAGGACGTGTTGCTCTTTATCGACAACATCTTCCGTTTCTCCCAGGCTGGCTCGGAGGTTTCCGCCTTGCTCGGGCGGTCGCCGTCGGCGGTGGGCTACCAGCCGACCCTGGCCCAAGAAATGGGCATCCTGCAGGAGCGGATCACCTCGACCAAGTCGGGCTCCATCACGTCCTTCCAGGCCGTTTACGTGCCGGCGGACGACCTGACAGACCCCGCTCCGGCCAACACCTTCGCCCACCTCGACTCCACCATCGTGCTGGAGCGGCGGATTGCCGAGTTGGGTATCTACCCGGCGGTCGATCCGCTGGCCTCGGTCTCCGGGGCCTTGGCGCCGGATGTTGTCGGGCGTGAGCATTTCGACGTGGCGCGGGGCGTGCAGGCGGTGTTGCAACGTTACAAGGACCTCCAGGACATCATTGCGATTCTGGGTCTGGACGAGCTTTCCGAAGAGGATAAGCGCCTGGTCTATCGGGCCCGGAAGATCCAGAAGTTCCTTTCCCAGCCCTTCCACGTCGCCGAGGTCTTTACCGGCATTTCCGGGGTTTACGTGCCGGTGAAGGACACCATCAAGGGCTTCAAGATGATCCTCGATGGTGAACTCGACGCGGTCAACGAGAACGACTTTTACATGAAAGGCAGCATCGACGGCGTGCTGGAGGTGGCCCAGAAAGCCTCGGCCGCCTAGGCTCCGGTCGCCGCCGTGAAGAGATTGGGCATGGCTTCCGTCGCGGCTCGTCTCCCGCAGAACGCTCAGGAGCGCTGTTTTGACCGACCTGGGTGGTCTTTACAATCATCGCGCTTTGGTGGACAATCCGATAAAGTCGCCGTAGAGGGAGGTGTTGTGATGAAAAAGAAGCCACCCACCAAGAGCGGCCCGTTGGAGTGGCTCAATGAGCGGTTGTTGCCCAACTGCCGCAGTGCGATGGCCCTGGCGGAGCGCGGGGCCGAGCGTGAATTGCATCTCGGTGAAAAATTGGCCCTACGCTATCACTCTCAACTGTGCCTGTTTTGCGCCTGTAATGCCCTGCCCTTCGAGCTTAAACTGAAGGCGATGAAGGCAGCAGAAGCGGCTCGGAAAAGTGGCGTGGCCTCCGCTGAGTCTGGCCCCGATGCGCCATGACGGGGGATCGGTCGCTGCTGATCCTCGGTTGTGGTTACGTGGGCAGTGCCGTGGCCAAGGCGGCCCAGAAAGCGGGGTGGCGAGTCGGGGCGGTGACCCGCAATGCGGAGCGGGCCGCCGAGCTTCGGAGGCTGGGGCTGGACGTGGTCGCGGAGGCTTCGCTGGATTCTACGAGCTGGCTCGCTGAGGTCGGAAGCCCCTGGCGGGCAGTGCTTTACGCGGTCAGCGCGTCCGACCGTTCCCCCGGTGGCTACCGGCAGGCTTACGTCGATGGCCAGGCGGCGCTGGAGGGCCACCTTGCTGCCTGGGGAACCCAGCAGTATCTTTACACGGGATCGACCGGCATCTACCCGCAAAGTGCCGGTGAGTGGGTCACCGAAGACGGGGCCGCATCACCTGGTGGGCCTGGGCACGCGGGCATTTTGGCGGAGGCCGAGGCAGTCGCGGCGCGCCTCGGCAACCTTGCGGGGGCGTGGCAGGTGCTGCGGCTGGCCGGCATTTACGGACCGGGTCGCACCTACCTGCTCGACCTGCTGCGGCAGACGGGCGGCACCCTACCGGGCAGCGGGGATTACTTTGTCAACTGGATCCACCAGGGGGACATTGCCTCGGCGGCCCTCGCCTGCCTGCAACGCCCCGCTCCGGCCCTCAGCGGGGCCTACAACGTCTCGGACGGTGCGCCGACCCTGCGGGCGGAGGTGGCGGCGTGGCTGGCCGAAAAAATTGGACTTCCTGGCGTCCGCTTTGACCCCCAACAGCCCGGTGGCCGCAGCGGCTTCCGCCAAGGGGCCGGTGGCACCCCTCCCAACCGTCGCATCGACCACCGCCGCCTCTGCGAGACCTTCGGCTGGCGACCCCGTTTTCCCGACTTCCGGGCCGGCTATGCCGACCTGCTCGGTGGCTGACGGTCGGCGGCTGAACGGAACGATCCCGACGGCCAGGGGATGCATCCCGCGGCTAAAGCGACGATCCCGACGGCTGAACGGAACGATCCCGACGGCGGCGACGGGGAAGCCTGAGGCCCCCTACCGGAGGTGCCAGCGGTAGGGGTAGCTAGACAGCATTTCGTAACCCTCCTCGGTCACGCGGACGACATCCTCGATCCGGCAACCCCCGATCGCCGGGTAGTAGAGCCCCGGCTCGATGGTGATGACCATGCCGACCTTGAGCTTGGTGCCGCGGAGGTGGCTGACCCGCGGGGCCTCGTGAACCTCCAGGCCCAGCCCGTGGCCCGTGCTATGGAAAAAGCCCTCCCAGCGGCCCTCTACCTCTCGCGTTGGGAAGTTTCGCTCCTGGAAAACGGCCTCCGCCGCCTGGTGGACGCGGATGGCGTCAATGCCCGGCCGAACCGCCGCCAGAGCGGCCTGTTGTGCGGCCAGGACAGCCTCCACCAGGGCCTGCTGCTGGGGGCTGGGGCGGCCCTTCAGGAAAGTCCGCGTCATGTCGCCGTGGTAGCCGGTTTTCGAGACTCGCGGAAAAACATCGACGATGATCAGCTCGTGCGGTCGCAAGGGGCCGCTGCCGCGGTCATGGGGGTCGCAAGCCTGCTGGCCGCCGGCGCAGATGGTGTGGCTGGCCAGGGCACCGCAGCCCAGCACGGCCACGTCTACCGCCTCGCGCAGCCGTTCCGAAGTCAGCACCTTGCCGTTGTAGCGGAGGCTGTTGCCGTCGATCTCGGACTCGCGCAGCACCCGTTCTGCGGCTTTGAGGCCCGCTGCGGAGGCGCGGTTGCCCTCGGCGATGTGGCGGCCTTCCTCGGGGGTCTTACAGAGCCGGGCGGGCACCAGCGGCGCGTCGGCAGTGGCTGGCTGGATTGCCAAGCCGGCCTCGACGAGCTGAAAGGCCAGCCCCGCCGGAAAATCCGCCGGCACGGCAAAGCTCTTCCATCGGCGTTGCTGGGCCAGGAAGGTCACCAGATGCACCACGCGGCCCCGCTTCACGCCAAAGTGCTTTTCCGCCGCCTCCCGAAGCTGCTCCAGCGGCAATAACTCATCGAAAGCCCCCTCCCGCTGCGCCCGGTTGATCTCCAGCCGACTGAGCACGCCGATCTTCTTTCCCGCCGCCACGAAGAGCAGAAAAGCATCGGGGATCAGGCACTTCGTCAGGTAAAGAACCTCCGCCGAAGCCTCACTGCTGGCGTAAAAAAGCTGAGTCTTGGGCGTTCTGGTAGTCGGCATCGCGGCAAGATCACATCAGCATCGCTGACCTCTGGCAAGGATGAGAAGCGTGGCCGCATGGAGATGGTTTCCCGCAGGGGTGGCAACGATCGGAACCATCGACTGGGCCGCAATGGGCTTTGGCAGGCTGGAGGGTGCTTTGACGCCCCGGCAGGGGCTGGAGGATTCCCTGGGGGCGTGAGTTTCTCGCGTGGGGGCCGCTTAGGCATTGCTTTCCGACGCCTGGGAATGGCAATACTGGTCGTGATGGTGGCTGAAGGGGGCATGGTTCTAGAGCAGTGGGAAGCGGCCAAGCCGCGCATTGCGGCCCTCATCGAGCAGCGCCAGTGGAAGGAAATCGCGGCCACCCTCCGGGACTGGCCTGACCCCGAGGTGGCTGATTTATTGCTACTGGCCGACAAGCCGGAGCGGGTGCTGTTGTTTCGTGCGCTGCCGCGCGAGCGGGCGGCCAACGTGTTTTCCTACCTCGACTTGGAGCACCAGGGGGCTTTCGTCGAGGATCTGACGGACGAGGATACCCGGCAGTTGCTCTCCAACCTCAGCCCGGACGACCGCACTGCACTTCTCGCCGAGCTACCCGCCGAGGTCACCCAGCGGCTTTTTGAGCTGCTGGACGCCGCCCACCTCAGCCAGGCGCGGCAGCTTCTTGGTTACCCGGAGGAGAGCGTGGGGCGATTGATGACCCCCAACTACATCTCGGTGCAGCGGGATTGGTCGATTCAAGAGTCTTTTGCCCACATGCGCCGGGTGGGTCGCTCCAAAGAGACCTTCAACTTCATCTACGTGACCGATGAGCGCGGGAGGCTGTTGGATGCCCTGCGGCTGCGCCGCTTTGTGATGGCGGACCCGACCTCCAAGGTCGAGCAACTGATGAACCATCGGTTTTTTGCGCTGTCGGCCTTCGACGACCGGGAAAAGGCGGTGGAAATCGCCAAGCGCTACGACCTCAACGTGCTGCCAGTGCTCGATTCGGAGGGCGTTTTAATCGGCATCGTGACCATCGACGACTTGTTTGACGTGGCGGAGGAGGAAGCCACCGAGGACTTCCATCGCAGTGCCGGGGTGGCCCCGCTGGAGGGCTCTTATCGGCTGGCGTCGCCCGTTTTCTTGTTCCAGCGGCGGTTCGGTTGGCTGACGATCCTCATTTTCGTCAACTTGATCTCAGGCTGGGTGATTTCGAGTTATGAGGAGTATCTGCAGGAGTTTCTGGTGCTGGCGTTTTTCATGCCGCTGCTAATCGCCACCGGCGGCAATACCGGAGCCCAGTCGGCCACCCTGATGATCCGCGCCCTGGCCACCGGAGACGTGCGCCTGGGTATTGGTGCCTTGCGATCCGCTTTTGGAAAAGAGGTTTTAGTGGGCCTGATGCTGGCCTTTTGGATGGGGCTGCTGACCTACGGCCTCGGGTTTTTGCGCGGCAGCGGGACCCTCGATATTGCGCTGGTGGTCAGCGTCAGCATGGTGGCGATCGTGCTGGTCGCGAACCTGATCGGCGTGCTGATGCCGTTTCTGTTGTCGATGCTGAAATGGGATCCGGCGGTGGCTAGCAGCCCCCTCATTACCTCCTTGATGGACGCCGTCGGCCTCCTGATTTATTTCGGCGTTGCGGCCTGGATCTTGCAACTTTGAGGCGAGCAGCCGTGGAGGAATGGCCCCGGTTAAGAGCAATCTCTGCCCCTTTTTTCGGTTAAGACGCCTCCAGCACCTTCACGGAACGGAAGCCGTTTTGGTAGAGGTGGTCGCGGACCGCATCGACGCGGCTCAAGGGCACTTGGCGCACCGGTCGCAGCAGCACCGGCCCAGGGCGGATCGCGCCCGTCAGAAAGTCGAGATCCACCGCCCGCCCGTCAACTTGGAGGGACCCATCGGCCAAGACCTGCACTTCGGAGGCCGTGCTGACTTGGCTGCTGGTCGCACAGCCGCTGCCCCACGCGGCGGCGAGAATCAGCAACCAGGAGGATGTCTGGCGCAATATCGGCCCCGTTGCGCCTTGACGTGACCTCCGTCCCGAAAGTGGCCGGGCTTTCCCCGCCTTGCCGAGGGTCCAACCGCGGCTCAGCGCATTATTTTGCTCAAGACCCGGACAAAATCTCCCCATACTCATGGGATAACTAATTCCGTGCCAACTCGCAACCGATTGGGGTCGATCGTAGGGTTAGCGAGAATCAGGGCATCGACCGAGGTCTCGTAGCGCCGAGCGAGGTTCCAGAGGATGTCTCCCTGCACCACGACGTGGGTGCGGCGGGACGCGGGCCGATCAGCCGCCGTGGTGGCTTCAGCCAGGGATGTTGACGGGGTGTTGCCGGTGGTGGCCGGGCGGCTCTGGGCCGCCGAGCCAGTCCCCTGGGCGACTGGTGGAGACCCTGGCGGGGTAGCCTCTAAAGGAGTGGTGCGCGCGGTCACGGTCGAGCGGGTTTCTACGGGTTCCGCAGGCGGGCGAGCAGCGGTGCGAGTCTCAGTGCCGAGGCCCGCCCGCAGGGTCTCGATGGCCCGCTGATTGGCCAAGATGACCCGCTCGATCTGGTCAAAGGCCGCCTGCGTGTCTTGAACGACCACGCCGACGCGCTCGCGATCGGCAGTCTGGGCCTGGGCCAGCCGCCTCAACTCCGCCTCCAGACGATCCAGAGTGGACTGGAGGGCATCGAGATCTCCAGCGACCGACTCCATCCGGTTGGCCGATTCCAGGACGGCACTCCGGGTGACATCGAACTGGGTGGAGCCTCCTTGGGTCTGGAAGAGGGCCATCCCGCTCATCAGCAAGGCCACTACGCTGGCCGCCAGGGCCAGCACCACCGACCCCCGCTCACCAGGGGTAGCCGCTGGCCCGTGCGCCACCAACTCCTCCCCGTCGCCGGCATCGTCCGCCGTCCAGAGGTCGTCTGGCTCGACAGCCCAAGCTTCCTCTGACTCCGATTCACTCATAAAAAGTCTTTTCCAAGAACTTTGCGCGTCGCTTGACGCGTTGGCAACCCCGATCAGCCGCCTAACGTCCTCGCCGAAAACCCGCAGTCGGTGCTGAAGTCCTTTCTTGACCGTTCCTTGTGGAATAAGTCCCCTCGACGACTGTGGAGTTTTTCAACAGTCTTGCGCCGAGGCCGAGGCCCCGAGCTTAGGCCAACCCTGGAAACCTCGGAATGGATCTAAGGTGCTTAATCTCGTCAACGACTGAGGTCAGTCGCTAGCAACTTTGCCCGGTCGCCGGTTTTTTGATGAAAAACGTTGACGGCGGGGGT